>NZ_JAUCFJ010000002.1:2745706-3050784 GCF_030348505.1 Lysinibacillus sp. G4S2
TCAATCTAATATCGCTGATTGGAATAGATACATTCATGAAAAAAGTCAAAATGCATTAACAACTGGCAAGCTCGTTTCACTAGGTGTTCTCGCGTTTCTTGCAGTGTTCCGTGAGGGAACAGAGACGGTCTTGTTTTATATCGGCATGGCAAGCCAAATTAAGCTTCAGTCTTTACTATTTGGATTTTTAATTGGCGCCGCTATTCTTGGGATTTTAGCTTATTTAATGGTCTTTGTTGGTTTAAAGTTACCTCTTCGTCCATTCTTTATGGTCTCAAGCGTAATCGTTTTTTATCTTTGTATCAAGTTCACGGGGATGGGTATTCACAGCTTACAATTAGCAGGGGTGCTTCCTACAACGAATGCTCCTGGTATTCCGAATATAGAATTTTTCGCTCTTTACTCCACATGGGAGAGCGCAATTCCACAGATTATTCTGGTTCTTGCTGCAATTCTTATTCTGTTAATTAAAAAAATAAATAATAAAAATTTTAAAACAGTTAATAATAACTAAAAGAAAGTTGGGATGGATTATGAAAAAGTTAATGGCATTGGTATTAGCAATCGGTCTTGGATGTACTTTATTTTTAGCAGGATGTAGCTCAAAAGATAGTAAGGTATCCGATGGAGTTAATAATATGCTGGAGACTACTAATCAGTTATCCAAAGCTATCGAAAGTGGAGACAAAGCAAAAGTAAAAGAAGTTGGACCAAAATTAGAAGACCAATGGAAGGTTTTTGAAGACGAAGTTAAGAAAGAACATAAAGACCTTTACGAAAAAATCGAAAAATATCTTGACCCTACGATTGCTGGTTCAGAAGCAAAAACTCTTGATAAACAGGCATTAAGTACTTTAAACGAACAACTTACTGATGCCTTAAAAGAATTGAAAAATAAAACTAAATAAAGAAAATGGAAAACACCAACTTTGTGAATCGTTGGTGTTTTTTAAACTTTAAAAGGACCTATTGATTATCTACAACTGAATCCTTAATCATAGGAACAATCAGGTATACTTTAGGAAAAAATGTATACATTATTTGTGAATTAACAGTGGCCCTACATGAAATAAATTTCTACTCTTTTAATATCTATATATTTATTTGTTGAAGTGTTCTTTCTTAGAAGATACGTCGACCAATACTTATGAGGAAAATAGCTGCAATTAAAAAGAAGGGAATGAAAAAGGTTCTAAAGCCTGACCGCATAAAAATTCCTCTTGCTGGATCAACTCCTACTAGTATTCCTCTTTGAACTCTTCCATGGATATCTCTGACCTCTACAGCCTGACCTTGGTGTCTACATAGTTGATGCATAGTAACCCTCCTTTGAGAAGAAAATTTTACTAAGGTTCCTACAATAATTAGTAGAACAAACAATACAACAATTAATGCAAAAGAAGTTGTTATAACTCCTCAAATATCATCTCCTTTAGAACTTGGTAATTTAATATATGAGTTATAAGAATAAATGTTATGGACAAATTGTCGGTAATCCCGTGGAATTTCTTGAAACGTAAGATCAAAAAGGTCTGTCACTCTTTAAATGATAGTAGATAATGTGTGAGCAAATTAGCGTAAAATAATCCCCACCTGAAAAATCAGATGGGGAATAGGCTATTTTTCAGATAACTTGTTAAAGACTATAGACTATACAATTGATTGGCAGAGTTATTGATCATGGAAGTCTATAATACTATTAGGCGTGTTGATTAGGAAAAAGTAGGTTTATTATTGATCGATGAAAGGGTTTTTCTTGTTACTATTTAGTGTCGAGCCCCAAAACAGAATCGCTAAAGCTACTTTCGATCGTTTTATAGGGATACTTTGAAGATTTATCGAAACAAAATCGCCCTTTATCGAAACTATTTGAGCTTTTATCGAAACAAAATCTCATTTTATCGAAACTATTTGGGCTTTTATCGAAACTAAGCTCTTTCTATCAAAGAAATCAACCACATGTTATGATGAAGAGCTTGTAGCGTAGGGCTACTCGACGCTCACTCGCAGGAAGCCTTGCTCTGTGCGAAAGCGAAGCGACAGCAACAAATGTTTTATCTGTGCGAAAGCGAAGCGTCAGCAACAAAGCGAGTAGCCCGTAGCGGAAATCAGATCCTTCTAATTTAATTAGAGTGGATAAAAATGGTTAATCAACACACCTGTAATACTATATCCAATATCCAATCGGGAATAGCTTAAAGACAATAGGCGAGTTGAGAGTTTGCTATCCCATGCCCGTCATATGTAAGGAAATGAGGAGAAAAGATATTGACAATTGGAGAGATAAGGATGCCCCTCAGTCGTTTACTTTTCATAATGCCAACCAGCTTGGTATTCTCCTCGGAATGTCGTTCTCTTTTCCAATAACGCTATTTCTATCCATTGTAGCAATTAATGATTTTTGCAAACAAAACGTCTTCCATACATAATACATCTTTTGGTGTAAACTAATGTATCTGTATATTCCACCTATCATGTTTATTTAAATGCGTTGCTTTCATTATGTAAGACTTTAAGAAGTTCCTCTAGTTGGGGAAAACGTCCATTTTACGGAAATCTAAATTTGATTAATTTGGTCTGAAGCAACTTATTTTCATATTCTAAATTTATTTAGTAATGGTAAAAAAGGTTGCTGTAGACCCACTCGATATTCGTCTGATATCATAGTTGAGTATTTATTGAAGGAAGAAAATTAAGGGTATTTGAGGAGAATTCTTGCCTCATTTTTAGTTGGAAAACTCTTAATCGGAGGTAAGATAAATGGTTAGTGAGAGAGAACAAATCAGTAAAAAAGTTGCATGGATTGCACTTGTATCCAACCTAATTCTAATGATAGGTAAAATCTTCTTTGGTCTTTTTGGGGGGAGTGAGGCTGTTTTTGCAGATGGAATTCACTCTGGGGCAGATGTAGTAGCTTCGATTGCTGTGCTAGCAGTAGTAGGTATCTCTAATAAACCACCTGATAAGGATCATCCCTTTGGGCATGGTAAGGCAGAGGTTATTAGTGAAGCAATCGTTGGAATTATTTTAATATTAGTTTCAGTATATATATTAGTAGAAGCAATTTTAGCATTTTTTGAAGAACCTAGTGTACCACAGTACAGTGCATTGATTGCAGCCATAATTTCTTATATAGCGAAAGAAATATTATATAGACACTCCATAAAACAGGGGGAAAAGTGGAATAGTAAAGCTATTATAGCGATTGCGTTAGATCATAAAGGTGATATTGTTGCTTCCCTTGCAGCATTTATTGGAGTCCTCTTAGCGATTATAGGAAATGCAATTGGATGGACATTTTTGTTATATGCGGATGCTATTGCAAGTGCTATAGTAGCTTATTTTATTTTTAGAATCGCAATGGAATTAGTTAAACCTTCTGTTGATGTTTTAATGGAAAAAAGTGTGGATCAGGATCTTCTAGACGAGTATGAAGCCACTATTCATGAATTCTATCAAGTAAAACGAATAGACAAAATCCGTGCAAGAGAACACGGGCACTATAAGCTTCTCGACATTCGTCTATCACTTAATCATGATTTAACAATTAAACAAGGTCATGATATAGCCCGTGAGATAAAAAATAAAATATTAAATAAATACCCAGATGTAGGGGAAGTCCTTATTCATGTAAATCCTTACTATATAGAACCTAATCAAGAGTAGTATTACAAAGTTGCACAGCTTGAATTGTTGCGCTACTATCTATGCAGCTATTGCTTGTTTTATAGCTTAAATAACCGCTGTGTTCAGTAATGAGAAATTTATTTTGAAAAGAGGCTGGGACTTAACTGGTCAAAACCTTAAAAAGCGCGAGAAATCAATTTTAGAAACGTTGATTTCTCGCGCTTTTCTGATGTGAAATTTTTTAATTTTGCTTTGGAAATATACTTATATCCCTGCCTCTTTAATAGCAACAATCTTTGAGAAATGCTCATTTCGTATGCATTGTTGCTATATTAGACAGACGATAGTTACTTTGATTAATTTTTTAAAAAGTAGTTTATTTTTGTCCTTGATAATTAATGGCCTCTTTAAATTCTTCGCTAGCAAGGATATTATAAAACATATTTCTACTATTTACGTTTGCTATTGTCCCTGTAATTGTATTGTCGATCCATAAATAGTATTCATCATCGTTTAGTTTGATCTTATATTGCGGAACTACTTTGTTATCTACTTCACCAAATTCTCTAGCTTTTTTAAAAGTTTTCTCTATAATCTTTATATCCTTCGCATCAGATATTAATTGTAATGTGTCAGGTTTTTCTTCTTCGAAATTAATTAATTCTTGAATTTCTATCGTTTTTGTTGTTTCTCCATTACCGTCACAAGCCACTAACCATATAGAACAAATAATTAATAACAATATTGTTTTTATTTTCACCTTATCTTCACCTCTTATATACTATTTCTTCTCCATAATCGTTGAATTAATATATCCCCTTATAAGTACTTCTTCACATTGTAAAAAAAACCTTTCCAATTGTCAGAAAAGCTTTTGATCGTGTTGATCCAAAATTTTACTTACGTTTTGGATTCTATGCTTAGTTATTTCAACAACTATATTATTCTTTGTCATTAGCGCCACAACACCACTTTGGTTAGTAATAGTTCCCTGTATAATAGTTGTATCAACAACTATTATACAGCGCAAATAAACTCACTTAATGATTTACACATAAATAAAAATAATAGCACGAAACGCCAGAATAATTGGTAAATCATTGATCCTGGCGTTTTTAGTTGCTCGTAAATTAGAAACCTTCAAAAATGGCTCTTCACCAAAAGTCGTGGGTGACAAAATCAGCGACCTGTTTCTAAACGTAAACGAAGGAATAAACGGTCTTCATTTCGATAGCCAAAACCATGACTTTTGATGAGTTTAATTTTATTATTCGTGCCTTCCATAATGCCATTCGATAGTGGTGAAATAATGGTATCTAGCAACGCTTCTTCACGTGTTATCAATGTAAAAACTTGTAAGTGAAGATTAATCGAAGAAAATGGGCAAAAAAAGAACAACTAACAATTAAGTTAACTGTTCAAAGGGTTCTATAAAAATGAATGATAATTAGGCGTTCATATCAACAAGTTTTACTTGATAATTTTCTTCAGAAGTATCTACAACAGCAGAGATTTTCTTTTCCTCATTACCAACAACATGACCTTCTAAATATACTTCATGTGTTGCATATTCGCCTGAAGAGCTAACTTCATTTATTATAACATCGATATTGTTTTCGTTTTTAAAATGCTCAACTGTAGCTTGTTTTGCTTTTTCTTTCGTATCTGACCATGCTTCTTCAGTAAATTCCTTAGGCATACCCTGGTCAATAATGAAAAAAGCCGAAAGAGCTAGAACAATAATTGTAATTCCACCAAAAATAGATAAAAATTTTATTAGTTTGTCTTCCATGTAAATTCTTCCTCAAATCATGTTTTCTTATTTTTTTCCAACAATAGCAATTCTAAAACACAATTTTAGTTTTAACAATTAAATTTTGGTGACATGAAACTTATAATTTTGTAAGTTTTAGTTTCACTGAACACTTCGAGGAAAGAAATTATAAAAAGGGTCACTTGGGATAGGAGTGACCCTAAGTAACAAAATTAGGAGGTGTAAGGCTAAATTAGCTTTACATACTATTAATATGCCGTGATAGCGTAGTTTGTATAGTTCATAGCCTGAGAAATAGATTTAAAATAAAAAAGATCTGATATGATTCTTACCGAAATTTAAAGAATGACCTATACTTAATTTTTTATAAATTTAATCCAAATCTCTTTAATTCAATGAAAATACCTTCCAATTGTTTTCCTTTTTCCGTTAACGTATATTCCACACGAGGGGGAACCTCTGGAAATATCTTTTTTTTCAATATCCCATGATCTTCTAGTGTCTTAAGACGGAGTGAAAGTGTTTTCGGGCTAATTCCATTCATTGATTTCAATAGGTCACTGAATCGCATCGTTCCTTCTATAAGCAGATCGCGAATAATTAAAAAGGTCCATTTAGTCCCAATCACGTCGAGCGTTTTAGCAATGGGGCAAGTTTCACCTGGTACTCCTTTGGTTAATACAACTGGCTCAATAACACTCATCTAAACATCTCCCCAAAATTTTTTGACTAATTTACCTTATCATATCACAATAGTATACTTTCAGAAACTTTATGAATTAAATATCACTACTTCCATAAATGAAGTTACTATATATATAATATCGTTGAACTTATTATTCCATCCCTTATGGAGGAGGTGATCAAAATTATTGCAAGATATCAACGAAACCAGCTACCGTTTGTACTCAGTGCTTTGCTATTGGTACGTCATCAGGGGGATTCTTCTGAGATGTAGCAAACGATTTGAATTTTACCTTAAGTAGAGTTGGGTTATTGGTTACCAGTTACACGATAAGCGGTATTTTAAGAATTGAATTGTAATGAAGGAGCAAGAACAAGATGAAAAATATACTTATTATTAACGGCCATCAGAAGTATAGTTCAGCAGAGGGGAAATTGAACCAAACATTGATGAACAAGTTGGTCAGTTTTTTAAGTGAAAAGAACAATGTAAAAACAACAATTATTCAAAACGGATACAAAATCGAAGAAGAACAACAAAAATTTATTTGGGCTGATATTGTCATTTACCAAACACCTATCTATTGGTTCAGTGTCCCAGGCTTATTGAAGACGTATATGGATGAAGTATATGCTTATGGTTTATTTTTTAAGGGTGCTGATCAGTATGGAAAAGGCGGGTTATTGACTGAAAAGAAATATATGTTTTCGACTACCTGGAATGCTCCTGAAAAAGCATTTAACGATCCAAATCAATTTTTTGAAGGGGGCAGCCTAGAAGATGCATTAAGTCATTTACATCGTATACATAAATTTCTCGGAATGAAACCTTTAAATAGTTTCTCTTGTTATGATGTAGTCAAAAATCCGCAGGTTGAAAAGTTTGTATTCGACCTTGAAAAACACCTGCAAGAGGTATTGAATTATTAATCTATTAAGTAAACTCATAGGGGGCAAAAAAACATGTTAAAAGATAAAAAAGTTGTAATTATCGGAGGAAGTTCTGGGATTGGTTTAGAATCAGCTAAGCAGCTAATAGCTCAAGGAGCAGAAGTAATCATTGCCAGCCGTTCCGAAGATAAATTACAGAATGCAAAAGAGCAACTAGGAGCTAGAGCAACGGCTTATACTCTAGATACAACGCAAGAACATCAAGTCCAGTCTTTCTTTGAAAAGATCGGCCAGTTCGATCATCTTGTGGTAAGCGCGGCAGAAACATCCGGCGGGTCATTCCTCCAAACGGATACAGCCCAAGCCCGACAACTGTTTGAAAACAAATTTTGGGGACAATATTATGCAGCGAAATACGGTGCTTCAAAAATTTCACCAAACGGTTCAATCACTTTATTCTCTGGGGTTGTAGCTTACAAGTCTATGATTGGTTCAGCAATTCTAGGTGCAGTCAATGCGGCTGTTTCGAATTTGGGCCAGACTTTGGCATTAGAGCTTGCTCCGATCCGAGTGAACATCGTTTCACCCGGTATAATTGATACGCCTTCCCGTAGCAAAATGCCAGAAGAAGCTCGTAATAATTTCTATGCTACTATTGAAAACAAACTTCCTGTGAAACGAATAGGAAGAACTGAAGATGTTGCACAAAGCGTACTATATTTGCTACAAAATAGTTTCGTGACTGGAACCGTTCTTCATGTAGAAGGCGGCCACATTTTAGCTTAAGCCGGAAGCTGAGGGAAAATATATCCCCTAAACAAGAAAAAACACTAGTCTTTTTGTAGAACTATACGAAAGGCTAGTGTTTTTTTATGAATCTTTCCATCACTGAGGAGAAAGAATTTACAACCTTTAAAATGGCTCATCACCAAAAGTTGTGGATGACATTTTTAAAATATATGGGCTGTATATTAGTTGATTGTAGTGGAGACTGGGCGACTCCTTGAGGATCAGCGTCACAGATGAGACCCTGGAGCGAGCAACGCGATGAAGCGGCTCATCGGACGCCCCAGGAAAGCGCCCAGTCGGAACGGAATCAACCACACGTTTGGTGAAGAGCCTTTAAAATCTAAAAATTGAAAAAATATCCACAATACCTTATCATAGTGATGTAAGTGCTTTCATTGAAAAGTGAGGAGGATGACGGTGTTAAGAGCATTAAAAGTAGGTCTAATTATTGAACGAGGTAATCGAAAAAATTTAGTCGCACTAGTCGCTGTTGTTATGATCGTTTTTGGCTTTATGTTTTATATAAAAGCACAAGCTGTTGGTAATCAACTAGTCGAGAAAAAGGGTGATTATTATTCAGCACAAGCTATACTATCAAAGTTTCAAATTAAGGATGCTTCAGAAACAGGTGATGGAAGCGACTTATATAAAAATTTAACTAAACAAAAAAGCAAAATTGCTTTACAAATAGCAGCTTTAACGATGGACAGAAAATCTATGTATTATGAGACTTCATTTCAACTCGCAGAATTAAGGCAAGAGGCATTCGAATTAGAAGGATACGAGAATATTGCAGAATTATTACCTTCTAAAGTGCAAAATTCTATGGACTACCTTTATTTTAAGTGGATGATTGATGAGGGAAAGGATACAATATCCGATTTATTTCAGTACGTACCGTTTTTGTTGTTTTTCTTTATGCACGTTGGAGCAGGCTGGTACATATTTATTAGCTTTCATACAAGTTCTATTTTACTAGATGACTTTGAACACTCTAGTATAATTAAGGGCTTTCCTGTCCGATTTGATCACTATATTTTGTCTAAATGCATGATTACTTTTTTATCTATAGTTACAAGCATTTTGCTCATTTTTATTTGCGCAATTCCATTGTGGATCATAAATGGACTTGGTAACCCATTAGAGCCTGTAGGGATATATGTAGGAAATGCCACATTAATATCTACAATCCAATATATTGCGATGAGCGTTGGTTATATGCTATTAATTTCAATCTTTGTCATGCTGTTGTCGATTATTTTAAATGTATTACTGAAAAATATGTATTTAACATTATTTGTACACTTTATTTTATTCTTTTTACCGATGATATTCCCATCTCTTATTAGTTTAATTCCCTATAATCCTTTTAATTTCATGAACTTCAATGATATTTTACGAGGCTTACCAGTAGATTTAGTGAAGCCTGTTGATATTACTATGAATTTAGGCTTAGTCATCATCTGTATAAGTATTATTTTAATGCTATTCGTTATTAAAACATTCTTCTCAACAGGAAAAATCAATAGGGCATAGGGGGGGTATTATAAGCATGTTCAGTTATTTTAAATTTGAATTCAAGCAGTTTTTTACGAATAAGAAAAACATAGCAATCTATTTTTTACTTGCATTTGCGACCTTTTTTTATGTATTTAAAATAGCGCCAACTTACAATCCGATTGAAAATGTTGACTATGATGAAATTGAGGCGCGCTATTTAACACGTCAGGAATTTTTAGATCATATGGAAGGACAAGATTTAATAGGACTTCATCCTTCCGTTTTTTATGCAATTGAAATATTTAAGCAAATTAACCCTATAGATAAAGGAAGATTAGATGCATTAGATGAGGGGAATTTTAAAAAATATGCAGATTTAACTAGCGAATGGTACTTCTTGACGAATTCGATTACATATAGAAATGAGGCATTTTCATATAACTCGAGGTATTTTACAAAAAATAACAAACACGCAGAAGATGATGCCTTTTACGCCTATTTAGATCATGCTGTCCGTTATGATGCTTATTCGAAAGCAGATTATGAGTTATCATTGGAAGTTTTTGAACAACGCACAGCGCTTCAAACGTTCGAACGCTTATTAAATGGAGTACTTCCGATTATTTTAATTGTCTGTGTACTTCTTTTATCCATTGATATTGTTAAAAAAGATCAACGTCATCCATCTATTTTAAAGGGATTCCCAATTAGTGATTGGAAAAAGCTACTTGTGAAAATGTTTGTTGCACTACTAGGTAGCGTAGTATTATTTGTACCGCTTATAGTTGGCTTTTTTATCATAGGCCTACAATCTGGTTTTGGGAATTTCAATTTACCATCTCCTATGTATGCTGCTCATCTTGATTGGCGTAAGGATGGTAAATTTGAAATGATGACATTAGGTACGTTTTTAGTACAATCCTTAACTTTGCTTTTTACTTGGTTTATCGTCATTATCAACGTTGTGCTATTATGCAGTATTATATTCCGCAATGAGATGGTAAATTTCGCTGTTGGCTTGCTTCTTATTTTTGGCGAGAATTTTTATGCCAGCCGTTACGTCGGCTATTTCTGGGACATTCAAAACTATCCGACATCTTACATTCAAGTAGGACAAATTATTTCAAAAAGGCGAAATTTTTATTATATGAACAATGATTTAGATTTTACTTTAGGATTACAGCTGTTATTTGGACTAGCGGGAGTTGTCATTTTTTTAATAATACTTATTGCATTGAATAGGCGATATAAGTTAATTAAATAGGGAGGGGTAAAGATGCTTGAAGTTCAAAATATTACCGTACAATTTGGGGAAATTAAAGTGTTAAATGATATTTCAATGACATTTGAGCAAGGTGAAATGATCGGGCTTGTTGCACCAAATGGAACAGGAAAATCCACATTTATGAATGTGTTGATGAATTATGTGAAACCTAAGACAGGAAAGGTAGTATTTAAAGATGGCCTAAGCTATTCAAATAAATCAAATGAAGTGAAAATTCATAAATTCGTATCGATGATGCCAGACCAAAGTGACTTGTACAATCACTTAAGCGGGCGCGAGCATTTAAAAATGTTTGCTACAATGTGGCAATCCGATTTAAAACTGATTGATGAAACAATCGAAGCATTAAATATGGGGCATTATGTGAATAAAAAAACAGGCACGTATTCCCTTGGTATGCGCCAGCGTCTATGCTTTGCAATGCAAATTGTCTCAAATACGGAAATTATGATGATGGACGAAGTAATGAACGGCCTTGACCCAAATAATGTAGAAATTATTTCGAAAATATTAGTAGAAAAAAAGGAGGAAGGTAAGATTATTATTATCGCCTCCCATTTACTAGATAATTTAGAGAAATATGCAGACCGAATTTTCTTATTTAACAATGGAAAACTAGTGAATACCAATCAAATTATAGAAGGTTTTAGTCAAGCGGATATTAAAACTATTCGGGTGAAAAATATGGAAAATGATACTAAAATACAACTTCACGAGCTATTTCCTAATATAGAACTTCAAACACTTACAAACGGAATGTCACTAATTCATTTACCAAGTTCTGAAGCAAGTTTGTTAAGTTCGCTTACATCTTTTTTAGTTGAGAGAAATGTGGTGGATTTTGCGTTTGGAAAAGTTACATTAAATGATTTGTATTCTATGTATTATCATGAAGATCAAAATGTGACAGCCAGTTAAATAAGAAAGAGCTATCAAAGATGGAAAGTTGTTCTCAGGTGTTTTCCTTGCTTTGATGCTGATCATTACTTCAGGCCCTACTTATACAGCAAAAGCAAACATCCAAACAGGTAATTTTTCTTAATAATTGTGACTCTCTTGCCCGACGTTTAACTGTTGAAATTATTGTACTAACGGAGAGCAGACTAACCAACGCCTAAAAATGCTTAATTCGTATATGCTGCCAAAGTAGTAGCAAATGAGGGCATTATATATATTAGAGCGTATTCCAACTAAGCCAGCACTTTGCAATCAATTTTAGCTTTATCTATTAAATTTCTGTATCATACCATGTTGACAATCTAATATTTTTTTATTATTATTTTAAAAACGTTAAGCAAACAATTTTATTTCGTATAACCCCAATAATATGGTTTGGGGGTCTCTACCAGGAACCGAAATTCCTGATTACGAAGAAAGTACAAAACTTGTATTTTCTTTGTAGTCAGGAATTTTTTTGTGTTTCAATCTAAAAATTTATTTCAGGAGGTCAAAGATGAACTTTTTAGCATTGCCCAAAATTGAACTTCACTGTCATTTGGACGGAAGCTTAAGGGCTGAAACTATTATCGATATTGCACAGAAGGAAGGCATTCAGTTACCTTCTTTTGATAAGGATGAACTGCAAAAGGAGCTGATTGCTCCGTTAGAATGTGAATCCCTGGATGAGTATTTAAAAAGATTTTCTCTTCCTAATTTGGTCATGCAGTCCAAGGAGAACTTAAGAAGAATTACTTTTGAGCTATTTGAGGATGCAACAAGAGAAAATGTGAAATATTTAGAAGTCAGATTTGCCCCGTTACTTCACACATTACAAGGTCTTAGTGTTGAAGAAGTTATTCAATCTGTTATAGAGGGGATGAGGGACGCTGAAAGCTGTTACGAAATAAAGGGAAATATCATCCTGTCTTGCATGAGGACGATGTCTGTAGAAAGCGCATTTGAAGTGGTTGAAAAGGGGAAAAAGTTCCTTGGTAAAGGTGTGGCGGCAATTGACCTATGTGCATCCGAAGAAGAAGGCTTTTGTGAAAAATTCGTAGATCCAATCTCATTAGCCAAAAAATATGGCTACAGAGTCACTATTCATGCCGGTGAAACGGGAATTGGTAAAAACGTTCTAGAGGCTGTTGAAATGTTAGGTGCTGAAAGAATAGGACATGGAGTATTTATTAAAGATTGTGCCGAGGCTTATCAGATTGTGAAAGAAAGACAGATAGTACTTGAAATGTGTCCAACAAGTAATGTCCAGACGAAAGCTGTTCATCATTATTCAGAACATCCGATTTACAAGTTTCATAAAGATGGAATAAAAGTGACATTTAATACGGATAACCGAACAGTATCAGATACTACAATGGCAAAAGAAATCCATTTAGTGAACAACGAATTTAATCTAAGTGAAGAAGATTATCGGCAAATTTATTTAAATAGTGTTGAAGCATCCTTTGCGGATCAAGAAACTAAAGAATGGTGCTTGGCACAATATTAAATATACACGTAAAAATGCATAGGGCTTGGCTAAAGTAACTACGCTTCTGTCGCTTTTCCTTTTAGTCAATCTGCCCCCATTCAAATAAGAGCATGTTTTGATCAATCTTTTTTCAAAACATGCTCTTTAGATTTGTTCTCATATCAAGGTTACTATCATTAATATAATCAAACTTCATTACTAAACTACATGATGTAGTGATTCAGTAAAGGACACGCCATAAATAAAAGGTAGCATATGATTCCCAGTTTTTCCACGGAAATGATAGTTCTAAAATTTCATCTTTCGTAGGCTTTCGGTCCATATTACGTAATATTTTTATCGAATTAATAAGACCTACATCATCGATTGGAAAAGCTGTCTGGAACCTAAGGCAGCGCATTAAAACATAGTTGGCTGTCCAAGGTCCGATTCCTCGTATTTTAATTAAACTTTTTTCAGCATCCTTAAAGTTCATGTTCATTAGTTTTTCCCTCGATAATTCTCCACCTGCCATTAATTTAGCAATTCCAATAATATATTCACTTTTTTTTACCGTCATTTTAATATCTGCTAGGTCGGTAGGTGTTAACTGTGCAATTCGTTCGTACGATGGGAATACCCAATACTTTTTACCATTGCATTCGATGGAATCGCCAAATCTTTCTACAAATTGCTTCTTTAAGGTATACGCGAAGGCTAAGTTAATTTGTTGCCCTAAAACTCCCCAACATAAAGCTTCAAATAAATCGGGAATGCCGATAACTCGCAATCCATAGAATTTTTGGGCAGGCATTTTAAGTAGTGGGTCAGCTTTTGCCATTTCATAAAATGGCGTTAAATCGTTATCAAGATCAAACCATTCGTGAATATATTTTACAATCTCTTCCCGCTTCCTCTTTTCAATAGGTCTAGAATCATTTAGGAATTGAACAACCATTTGTTTATGATTAATTACGCTTACCTGTACTAAGGACCGAATTTCCCCAATGGCTATAACTTTTGTAATGATATCGTTCTCTACTTCATACATGCATTCATTTTTTTCCCTTGTTAGATAGCCTAGGTTAGCCTTCATGTCGAAATTGTCTGGTAATGCAATTACAATAACATTATTTACTTCATGCCATATCATTTTGTTATTCTCCTCATCGATTTTCTATAATTTTACTTTATCACATAATCATCTACCCTAATTTTGTTATCTTGCTATTACATTCTAAACACCTTATTTTTTTCTAATTATGAGGTTATAGTGTTAATTATCAAGAATGCTAAATAGGAGTTGATAAAAATGGTCCAACATATAAAAACACGTGTCGAAAACTTAAATTGGGCGTCAATTCAACATGAATTAGATGAGCAAGGATTCGCAAAGCTTCCAGTGATTTTAACAAAAGAGGAATGTGAATTCTTCATAGACTTGTATTGTGAGGAAGGGCCATACAGAACGACCATCAATATGACGAGATATCGTTTTGGGAATGGGGAGTACAAATATTTTTCCTATCCGTTACCAGAAATCATCCAAAGTTTAAGAGAGTCCTTTTATGTAGAATTGGCCAAAACAGCCAATCGATGGTTGGGCTATTTAAAGAAAACAGAACAGTTTCCAGATCATCTCCAAGATTTTTTGAACACCTGTGAAAAATATGAACAAACTAGACCAACACCTTTACTATTAAAGTATGAAACAGGCGGGTTTAATTGTTTGCATCAAGATTTATATGGCGATATATTTTTCCCGTTTCAAGTAGTATTTGTATTAAATCAACGTGAAAAAGACTTTTGCGGTGGAGAATCTCTATTAGTGGAACAAATTCCACGTGCTCAGAGTAGGGGACATGTCATCACTTTAGAACAAGGCAGTGCGCTGATATTCCCTACTAATCATAGACCTGTTCTAGGTAAAAAAGGATATTACAAAAATACGGTTCGTCATGGCGTAAGCACGGTTACTTCTGGAGAACGGTACGGTCTTGGAATTATTTTTCACGATTCTAAATAAAAATTAACTTCAATATCTTGCTATTCCATTCCCAGAACTATACATTCTGAATTTATAGGGAGTATATTGTAAGAAGAGGTGATGTCAATGCTGGATAGTATTAATAACGGACATAGAATTTCGAATGATGAAGAAATGATACCAGATGAAAAATGGCAGGCAATACTAAATAATGATGCAGCGTTCAATAATCAATTTTTCTACGCTGTAAAATCGACAGGGATATTTTGTAAACCCTCCTGTAAATCTCGCGTTCCGAAAAAAGAAAATGTATGTATTTTTCCAAACGCAGAACAAGCTCTCCGCGCAAATTTTCGTCCTTGCAAACGGTGCAAGCCCACTAATGAAAATCTGCCTGATAGCGAGTGGGTTGATTTAATTACAGAATACATTGATAAAAATTTCACGGAAAAATTAACGCTAGAATCGTTAGCAACAATTTGTCATGGGAGTCCGTATCATATGCATCGAACATTTAAAAAGATAAAAGGCATTACGCCGGTTGAGTATATACAACAAGTTAGAGTACAAGCGGCTAAAAAGTATTTGATTCAAACAAATAAAGCGATTGGAGATATCGCCATATGTGTGGGTATGGCTAACGCGCCTTATTTTATTACTTTATTTAAAAAGAAAACTGGACAGACGCCAGCGCAATTTCGTCAACTGAGTAAAACGGAGGAAAAGTACAATGAAAACAAAGAATAAACCAACCCTTTATTGGTCTTTACTAAAGTTTAAGGATTGGCATTTTTATATTGCTTCAACTTCAAAAGGGCTTGCGTTTATTGGTTCACAGAACAAACCATTCGAGGAATTGTTCGAATGGGCGAAGAAACGCTTTCCAGGAAGTCCTCTTGTTGAAGATGATGAAAAGCTTGAACCCTATGTCGTTGAAATCACTCAGTATCTAGAAGGAAAGCGGAAAACCTTTACTGTTCCATTTGAGTACGTAGGTACGCAATTTCAGCTAGCAGTCTGGAATGCGCTTTGTGAAGTTCCTTATGGACAGACGAAATCTTATTCCGACATTGCAAATGCTATAAATAAACCAGCAGCTGTTCGTGCTGTAGGAGCGGCTATTGGGGCTAATCCGGTATTAATTACTGTACCGTGCCATCGTGTAATAGGGAAGAATGGCTCATTAACTGGCTATCGGGGCGGATTAGAAATGAAGACATTGCTCCTGAATCTGGAAAAGCAAGTTTCATCTAGTTGTGAGTAATTATTGCCGTATAATGAATGGAGGTTCCGTCATGAAAAATGAATTATTCTACAAAAATCCAAAAACCATTCTGAATAAAGGGACTGGCTTTCTTTCTGGCTATACGCATTCACTAAATCCTTATACAGGCTGTACATTTGGGTGTTCCTATTGTTATGTACGCGAAATGCCTGTATCTCTTTTTCGAGAAGGGGAATGGGGAAATTGGATCGATGTTAAAAACGGAGCTGCGAATTTATTAAAAATGGAGCTTCGTCGCGCCAAAGCCAAAGGGAATGTAACCATTTTTATGTCATCAAGTACAGATCCGTATCAACCAATAGAGCATAAGGAAAAGGTGACGCGATCTTTACTAGAAGTTATGGTAGAAGATCCCCCTGACTTCTTATTAGTACAGACTAGAAGCCCACTTGTAAGTCGAGATATCGATTTGCTGCAACATTTTAAAGATAAAGTTCGTGTAAGTATGACTATTGAAACAGATTCAGAAACGATTCGTAAACATTTTACTCCAAAAGCACCTCCAATCCAGGCGCGCTTTAAGACATTGGAACAATTAGCAGCTGCGGGCATACCGACCCAAGTTGCTATAGCTCCCATCTTACCGAGTGGGGAATACTTTCCTATCAAATTGAAGCCATTCGTCGATCGGATATGTATGGATGACTACTTTATGGGCGATGGCAGTGGTGGAAAACGCACACGAAAACTAGGTATTGAGAAAAAATATGCCCAACTTGGTTTAGAAGAATGGTATGGACCACATGTAATTAAAAAAGTATATAACCGATTCATTGAAATCTTTCCAGAAAATCACGTTTATGTGAGCCAGGCTGGGTTTGAGCCGTGAAAAATAGGAAGTGATTGTATGTATAAATAGAATTATAAAATTCGGAATATTTTGATTTATGATTCATTCTTTATAAATTCGAATTATTGGAGGCGTCTTATGAAAAATAAAAAAAACTTTAATTTTTACAAGCTTTGGCTAGGACAGTCTATAAGTTTGTTAGGTACCCAGTTTACAGTAGTAGCTTTGCCTCTTTTTGCATTAGAGGTGCTAGAAACAAGTGAGGCGAATGCTGCCTTGCTTCGAGGGATTATATTCATACCCTACCTAATTTTCGGATTAGTAGCCGGTGCTTTAATAGACATCCTTCATAGAAAAAAGGTTTTGCTAATTTGTAGTATATGTCAAGGCGTTTTATTTTTATCAGTATTCATATTGACTGGAACAAATATAATAACGTTCCCTTTATTGATGTTTCTCATGTTTTTAAATGGAATATTTACAACGTTCTACAATATCGCAATTCCTTCTTTCTTACCGGAAATAATAACCGATAAAGACAACTTAAAAAGAGGAAATGCTCAACTAGCCCTTTCGGAGTCTCTTTCTATAGTAATTGGCCCTATGCTAGCAGGAATCGTTATTACTCTAGTTGGATTAACAGGCTTATTCACTGTTGACGCAGTAACGTATTTTGTTTGTTTTGTGTGTATATTATTTATTTCAAGTTTTAAACCACATACAGAAGGCTCTTTAAAAAACGTCAATATAAAATCGATCTATAAAAACATATATGAAGGTTTGTTATTTTTTAAAAACCACCCTGTGTTGGAGCCAATTGTAAGCTGTGGCGCTGTTTACGGTTTTTTTAAATACATACTAAATAGCATTTTAGTCATATTCCTTTATAAGGTAATGGGTCTATCTGAACTTGAAATAGGCTTTGTTGTAGGTTCGGCAGCGGTAGGATTTTTAATAGGCAATACGATACTCGTAAAAAAGAGTCAACAATTTAATAATACAAAAATGCTTATTTATAGCGCTACTGTATCAGTTATCGGTCTAGCCTTTATACCGATAATGGGCTATTTAGGAACCGTTTACGGTATAGTAGCTGCAAGTATCATACATGGTATGGGAGAAGGTGTATTTGGCCCTTACGCCGCAACCATACTACAACTTGCCTCACCAAGTCACATGCTTGGAAGAGTAAATGCTGTACAGCGTACCCTTAATTGGGGAGCTTGGGCATTAGGAAGTTTTGCTAGTGCTTTTTTAGTTTCTATACTTGGGCTTCAAACTACATTATTTATAGGGGGCTTCGGAACAACATTGTGTTTAATAGTGTTGTTAAGGCGAGGCATATCAAAAGGAATCAACATTGAATATACGACTTCAATTTAGAGGAGATGATTATAATGTATAAGGTATCAAAAGGAACTGACATAGAAAATACACAACACATTTTATTTATAGGAGGATGGACAAAGCCTATACAAGATGCTATAGATAGGGGGTATACTGTTTCGTATATAGGGTCTTACACTAAACACATATATTTCGATGGAACTATCTTAGAAAAGTGTTTCTATAAAAAAGAAATAGACACAACAAACATACCCGTCTGTGTGTACTATGCTGAAGAATTGTACATAGAGAAACCGTTTGATATGGTTGTATCTTTCAACGAAGTAGCCTTAGATACGGCTAGCATAATTGCAAAGATTTTTAATGTTAAAGGATTTTCTTTCAACGCAAATATGATAACCCGCAATAAAGACATGATGCGTGAAGTTCTAGCAGGCAAAGACTTTTCGATAGATTCGATCGTTTGCAACAACATAAAAGACATTGATGAATTTTTGCACAAAAAAGAAAGTATTATAATAAAGCCCCCGATTGGTGCAGGTGGTAAAGGAGTATCTAAGCTAGACATAGGAGATGACGTAGAGGCATTTATTAAAGAAAACGGTGTTCAACTACCTATTTTAGTGGAAGAGTATATTGAAGGTGACGTAGTTTATACGGTCGAAGCCGTTTCTTATAACAAAAAACATTCTATACTAGCTATATCAGCTGAAATATTTAAAGAAGATACGTTTTTAATAAACTATACTATTATGCCGGCACCTATAGATGACTCTCAAAAAAAATTAATCATTGAGAAAGTAATGCTATTTTTGGACGACATGCAACTGGAAGATGGCATTACTCATACAGAGGTAAAGATAGGAAAACAAAATAAGCCAATAATCATAGAGTCTCAAGTGAGGATAGGTGGCGGTAACATTTGGAAAATGGTAGAACTAACAACTGGCATATCTCAATTTGGATACTATTATGATGCGATAGCTACTAAGACTATAGATGAATTTAGATGTGTACCCTCAAAATGTCAAGCTATGTCTTTAAGCTTGATTCCAAAACCAGGTTACTTAAAAGAAATCAAGTATGAAGGGTTAGCTAACATATCCGAGGTCGTATTAATTGATCTATTAGTAAAAGAGGGCGACACCATACCAACTATTGTAGACAGTACAGGGCGCAAAGGATATATATTATTTACGGCTAATGATATACAACATATGTACGAAGTTGCAGATAAAATATGTGACAATATAACATTTGTTTATCAGGATTTGTCAGAATGGAAACCTTCTTTTAAAAAATTATTTTAAAAGGAATGTGGTACATGACTGGTCTATGTCAAGAAAAAGGACAATACAGGTAAGTTTAAGAAGTGATTGTTCAATTAGAGCAATCGCTTCTTGTGTTAATGGGGTAGTTTAATTGAGTTAATAATTAAAGTTTTCAAAGTAACATCTTTTAATGAAAAGATTAAAGCCAAATGCCTATGTATTGTATCCACTTGGAACACCTTCAAAAGCCACTAAAATACCTGTTTGATTAGTGTCATAATTGTTTCTAAATGATTTCCCCCATTATTATTAGGACAACCATTTGTTTTAGGTGAAATGATAGTCCGGACCATCATCCCATCCCCTTGAACTTGCCGAAACAGTGAAAGCGAATAGGTTAGATTTTTACAGATACATAGAAAAATTCCTCACTGAGTGGCCAAATGTGCTATTCCATCAGGACAGGAATATTTTAAATAAGTTCATAGCCGGGGCAAGTCTATCCAATCGACCTGTGGAAAATCAGTAGCTGTATATCTGATAATATTATCAAAGATATACAGCTACTGTCATGCGTATCCAGAAGTTTATATTTGTAATGACGATTTCCTAAATAATTATAAAATTTTTGAACGAAATGAAGCATCGATGAGTCTAATTAAGGAAGGAGGGGAAAAGGATGGAATTTGAAATCGTGCAGCGTGCTATTCGTGGGGATCATCAAGCGATACTTTCACTTATTGAAATGGATGAAGAAATTTTATATCGCATGGCTTTTACATACATGAAAAATGAGCAAGACGCTTTAGACGTGATGCAGGAGCTGGTTTACAAGGCACTTAAAAAAATGCATACCGTACAACAGCACGAATATGCCAGAACATGGCTCGTGCGCGTCTTAATCAATTGTTGTAAAGACCATTTACGAAAACGCCAACCAACCGTTTCAATTGAGGAACATCACCTAGTTGAATGGGTCATCTACTCTGATATGGAGAGGTTATTGGAACATTTATCCTTGTCAGAGCAGCAACTCGTCTATATGAAATATTTTCAGCAACTAAAAAACAAAGAAATTGCCGAGCTAAATCAAATTCCGGAGGGTACCGTAAAGTCTAAGCTTCATCATATATTAAAGAAACTTAGAAACTTCGCTGGAAAAAAGGAGGACTGGCTATGAGTAAACTACCGATTGACGTT
Source organism: Lysinibacillus sp. G4S2 (assembly GCF_030348505.1). Taxonomy (NCBI): domain Bacteria; kingdom Bacillati; phylum Bacillota; class Bacilli; order Caryophanales; family Bacillaceae; genus Lysinibacillus; species Lysinibacillus sp. G4S2. The sequence goes on from NZ_JAUCFJ010000002.1 coordinate 2,766,544, forward strand.
CCAAAGGAGAAACTTCAACAAGTTCGCATGGATATGTATCGTAAAGTACAGCGAGAAAAAAGAACAAAGAAGCGCATTTTTTCAGTTGCAATAGCCTTTTTGTTTTGCTTAAGCTTTTTATTTTCAATTCGTGTTTCTCCTACGATTGCTAGCCATGTTGCAAAAATACCTGGCTTTCAAGCAATTGTATCTGCGGTTGTAAGAGATAAAGGGATACAAGATATTGTCGACAATGAATACTATGAAGAAATCAATGTAACGAAGTCTAAAAATGGTCTATCGCTTACATTACAAGGCGTGATAGCAGATCATACTGGATTAGTACTTTTCTATGAAGCCGATGCCTCATCTGATATTTCGAAATTAAACTTGGAGGAAGTTCAATTGTTCCAAGGGGACAAAAAAATTGAAGGCGGAGGTTCATTTGACGGGATTACAATAAATCAAACACGCATCTCTTCTTCAGTGGAATATGATTTTCTAGAGCCTTTCGATTATACTTCAAAAGATTTTAAAGCGGTTTTTCATTTTAAAGATAAAGATAAGAGGAACATTGAAATTACGGTACCGTTTACACTACAAAATGAAATCGCAAAGGAGAAAATTTTTACTGCGAATCAAACTGTAAATGTTGGTGGTCAGAAATTTACGATTACACAAATTCGTCGTTCTCCATTAGAAATGGCTCTCGATATTGAAGTAGACGAAGCGAATACGATGGAAATATTATCGTTTGATGATATTGAGGTCGTGATGCAAGATGGAGAGCGAAGAAAAAGCAAGCGTCATCCATTATCCAAAAATGTTCGTGAAGGGAAATATACGCTATATTTAGAAAGCAATTATTTCCATAACCCAGAGTCACTCAAAATTATAATTGGAGCTGTTCACGCCGTTCCAAAGGGTAAGGATTTTATCGAAGTTGATTTCGGGACAAAAGAAGTACTCACGAAACCTGATTATTTCAATTGGGACATTTCCGTAACGCAGCAAGATGTATCAGTTGCTATAGATACACGGGCTGAAAGTAGATTTTTATTGCTAACTGATGCTATAAAAGAAGATGGTACGAGGTTAGCACTTAAAGATGCCAATGTTTCACAAGATGAGCAGTACGTAATTGAGACGACGCAATTTGAAGATTATGATGGCAAAGCAAAAATATATATCAACTATTTCTTCAATCCTATTGGAGAGGATATTGAACTGAATATTCCATTGAAATAAAGTACGCAGATGTTCAAAAAGGAGAGACTTTTTGAACATCTTTTTTAATATTTTAGACTAGCTACAGTAACAACACATTGTGAGGCTGTTGAGTGATTGGAGTTAGTATAATGAAAAAAACGAATTTCTGATGATGGAATTCGTTTTTTTTAATCTAAAAAGGATTAATGCAATTTTTGTTGGAGTCAAAAGCATGGTATTTAGAACGTCAAATAGAACGTTTGAAAATTGCCCAAGAAAAACTTGAAATGTTTGATACCGTAATTCTGGACGGTGATATTTTTCAATAACTAAATTGTAATTGGTATTATGATTTTTACTTTTATAATCATTTTTAAGTCACCTAAAATGTTTCAAACAGGTATACTCTTTATTATTTTTATGATAAACAAAAGGTTTAAACATGTAGTACATTTAATTACCATATGTTATACATTAAAGTGTAATAATGGTATTGTATAAAAAGATAGACTTTTCGCTCAATTTAAAAAAGGAGGGAGTTTTCATTATGATATCTTTTTCTAAACCAGATGTAGAACAGTTTTTACGAACATTTTCGATTGGGGATTTCGCGGTTAGTCCAGATGAAAAACAACTAGTTTTCAGTACCAATATAAGTGGTAAGTATAATTTATGGGCCATGAATTTACCAAATACGTTCCCGACGCCGCTTACTTTTATTGACCAGAGCTGTCAAGGACTCCTCTATGATAAACAAGGACGGTTCATCATTGCCGGTTTTGATCAGAATGGAGACGAAAATACGCAATTTTATGGACTTCCGCTTCAAGGTGGGACAATGAAGAAAATTATTTATGAAGAAGGAACTCGTAATTCCGGGCCAATTTTATCAGAAGATGGGAACAAGCTTTATTATACATCTTCGAAAGGAAATCCAACGTATTTAAATGTATATGTCTATGACTTGGTGACTGGTGAGGAAGAAACAGTTCTTGAGGGAAAAGATGCGCCGACTTTTTTAATCGATTTTAGCCCGAATGAAGAGGTAGCCATCTACTATAAACATTTTGCTAATACGTATACACTCATCTACGCCAAACGAGGAGAGGAACATATTCTCTTAACACCGCCAACAGATCAGCAACATACGGTCAGTGACGCAGTTTTTGTATCCGATGAGCTCATCTATTTATTAACGGATTACGATGCTGATTTTACGTATTTGGCTTCGTATAATTTAGAGACAAATGAGTTTGTAAAAGTGAAAGATTTGGAGAATGAAAGCTTTACTACGTTGAAATATAACAAAGAAAACCAGTGCCTGTATGTAATCAGTGAAAAAGGTGTAGAAGATCATTTATACATGTATGATTTGCTATCGAATAATTGGGAAGAACTAGATTCACCATGTAGTGTCATCGGAAAGCTTATAGTCACAAAATCCGGTAGTTTGTATTTATTAGGAAGAAGTGCTACGAAGCCGCATAATATTTATCAATTTAAGGAAAATGGATGGACATCTTTAACGGAATACACAGTTCCAGGTGTAGATCAAAGCGAATTAGTTGAGCCGGATGTGATTACTTATTCTTCCTTTGACGGACTTGAAATAGAGTCCTTATTTTTCAAAGCTAAAAAGGAAAATGACAATGGTGAAATCATCTTTTGGCCGCATGGTGGTCCGCAAGCTGCAGAGCGTAAATTTTTTAGAGCTTCCTTCCAATTCTTTTTAAATAACGGGTATAGCATCTTTGCTCCGAATTTCCGTGGTTCGACTGGCTATGGATTGGCCTTCACGAAAATGGTAGAAGGTGATTGGGGACACGGTCCACGCCTTGATAATGTAGCTGGACTCGATTGGCTCATTGATAATAACTACGCAGAAAAAGGCAATATTTTATTGATGGGCGGAAGTTACGGAGGATATATGGCCTTATTGCTTCACGGTAGACATGCTGATTATTTCAAAGCTGTAGTGGATATATTTGGTCCATCTGATTTGTTCTCATTTATCAACTCGGTTCCTGAAGACTGGAAGCCAATTATGGATCAATGGGTAGGAAATCCTGAAAGAGACAAGCAAAAACTCATTGATTTCTCACCAATTACGTATTTAGAAACTATGGTGAAACCAATGCTAGTGATCCAAGGAGCGAATGATCCACGTGTTGTGAAAGAGGAATCTGATCAAATCGTCCAAGCTTTAAAAGATAAAGGTCGTGATGTCGAGTACATGCTTCTTGAAGATGAAGGACATGGGTTCTCTAAAAAAGAAAATGAAATTGCTGTTTATCAAAAAATTCTCTCATTTATGAATCAATTCGTTGGATCAAAAGTGAAAGCATAACGATACGTATCAAGAGAAATATTAAAAATTCTTTCTTTACGTAATGGGTGCGTAAGTTGATGGAAATACTGTGATAAGTTAAATGAAAAAGACTAGGTTCTACTTTGGTAGGACCTAGTTAATTACAAACCGACCAACATCCCTTGTGTTGCCACATACACTTCGTTGTAGTGGTGGATCGAAACAGACATTTATCCCACTTGAAGATATTTCAGCAAATCAAATCAAAATGAACCTGATAAATTTCAAATGTTTTATCGGATATTCGGGATGGATTGAGCAGCGTAATAAAATCTGAAACCCCTTTTTCCTTACTCGTATTTTTAATGTAAAATTGCTAAGGAGCGGATTTTAAAAAAATAACGAAAAATGACGCCAATCTGTACAATTTATCCACAACGGAAATAGAAAATTTACAGGTAGTTACATGTAAAAGAAGCTGGGACAAAACTTCATTTTTCTGCAGCGACAAAAAACTATAATGAGCTGCAGTTTTGAAATTTGTCGAGAACTTTTGATTGTTTATCGACCAACTTTATCGATTTATCACCCAACTTTTTTAGTTTATCAACGAACTATTTTAATTTATCACCCAACTTTTGAAAAATATCGACATCCACCTTCATGCAACACTAATTTACTTCGCTTATGACATGAGCATATTTTTTTGCGCAAAATTTAATAACTTAACATCAAAAAACGCGATAAATCAACGTTTCTAAATTGATTTATCGTGCTTTTTAAGGTTTTGACCAGTTTTGTCCCTGCCACTTATTGTAAAGCTGCTTTATACATACGATTATTCTTTCTTTGCTTTAAAATTGTGCTGCTTTCCTCGGCTGAATCCTCATCATTTGGTATAATAACGAATAGATTTTTTTAGAACGGAGCAATTGATATGAATGGAGCACAAAAAGCATTTTTTGAGGACAAGGAGCGTTCACTTGGCGTTCGTCTAAATAATGTGCAGACGCAGGCGGTGTTGCAAACGAATGGCCCGCTGTTACTATTGGCATCTCCCGGTTCAGGAAAAACGACGACGATTATTATGCGTATTGGCTATATGATTGAGGCGCTTGGTGTGAATCCTTCTCGCATAAAGGCTGTCACGTTTAGTAAGGCATCGGCAAATGATATGAAGGCACGTTTTGCAAAGTTTTTTCCGCATTTGCCACCGGTTGATTTTTCGACGATTCATAGTTTAGCATTTCAAGTTGTCCGGCAGACACTTGAACGTCAGGGCATTTCGTACGGTATCATTGAAGAATCGGACAAGCCTGGTGTTGTTTCAAAAAAACGAGTGCTTCGCGAGATTTTTGAACAATTAAATGGCTCAAAAATTACCGAAGATCAGTTAGACGAGCTACTGACGTATATAACGTTTATCAAAAATAAAATGCTGCCAGAACAGGAATGGGCAATTGCAGAAGTAAAGGTGCCAAAAAAAGTTGAGATTTTACAGCGTTATGAGGAATATAAACGCACAGGTAGTGACCGTTTGTTAATTGATTTTGACGATATGCTATTAATGGCGAATGATATTTTCACGAAAAATCGAGAGGTGCTGGCGCAATACCAACGCCGCTACGATTATTATTTAACGGATGAAAGTCAGGATACATCGCCAGTTCAACATGCAATCATCGCGAAGCTCGTCGCAGTCCATCAAAATTTATGCGTCGTTGCAGATGAAGATCAGGCCATTTATAGCTGGCGCGGTGCAGAGCCAGATTATTTGTTGAATTTTCGAAAGATATATCCGGAGGCGCATGTTTTACTTATGACGCAAAATTATCGTTCATCTACAACGATTGTAGAGCCAGCCAATATATTCATTCAGCGAAATAAAAAGCGTTATAACAAACAAATGTTTACGGAAAATCCTGCAGCAGAGCCAATCTCGTTTAAAATCCTAGAAAATTACAATTTACAGGCCAAATATTTAGTGGATCAATTGAAAAAACTGTCTAAGCGCGGCTCAACGGCTATTTTATATCGAAATAATACGTCAGCCATTCCGCTTATGGACGCGTTTGAAAGAGCAGGGTTGCCTTTCTATATGAAAGATTCCACGATTCGCTTTTTCACGCATTGGATCGTGGAGGATATTATGAACTTCATGCGTCTAGCGTACAATACAAAAAATGTCACGGTATTTGAAAAGGTTTACAGAAAAATGAATGCTTATATTACGCCAGCGCAATTGAAGGCGCTACAAAAAGTGCCGGAGGATGGCTGTATATTCACCCGGTTGTTAGAGCATGTTGAATTAAAGGATTATCAGCCTGACTATATTAAGCGGATTCGCAAAACGTATGATAGCATTCAATTTGATAAAACAACGCCAACAGCTATGCTAGAGCATATTCGTTATGACTTTGGTTATGAGCGTAACTTAAAGAAAATGAGTGAGAACCTCGGTTTTAATTATGAAAATTTACTAGATATAGTGGATGTACTTGGTTTAATTGCTCGCCATACGACGACAATGACCGAATTTGCGGGTCGTTTGAAGCGGCTTGAAAATTTAGCACGTTCGTCTCATATGAAAAATGAATTGAATGCAATTACATTGACGACATTGCACAGTTCAAAAGGCTTGGAATTTGACCATGTGTATTTGATTGACTTGATTGAGGGGATTTTACCTAGTGAGGCGGAAGAAGAAATCGAGGAAGAAACGCGACTCTTTTATGTCGGTATCACACGTGCGATTCGCCATTTGGAATTAATTTCGTATAGTAAACGCTTTAAAACCAGTGTGGAGCCATCGATATTCATGAAGGAGTTAAAACAAATCGTTTCACCGCAAGAATTGCCAAAGAAAGCGCCGAAAAGTCCGAAGAAAGCACCGAAGCAATATCGTAATGAGTGGACGATTACAACCGAGTCAGCGTTAATCGTTGGCTCAATTGTAAAGCATGTGATTTTAGGAGAAGGGGAAATATTAGCCGTTACAAGTAGCACAATTGAATTGTCATTTGCTTCGGGGATTAAGAAGTTTTTGACGGATACATGTTTACAGCAAGGCTATTTAGAAACGATGGAAGATTAAATGAAGCGTATTCGGGATTTTTTCGAATACGCTTGAGAATACAGCCTTTATTATTTTCTTCTTGATAACTTCCAAAAATAATGTTCGTGTTTTATTCGATTGATGAAGTATCCAGTCGATGGCTGAATAGCATTTTTAGCACCGAAACACGAACATTTATATATTTTCTGCCTAAAAGAGTTCGATTTTTACCCTCTGTTAGGATTTTTGCAAACTATGATCTTAACTTTATATAACTTCAAAAAGAATTAATTGCGTTCTTTTTCTGTTCAAACTTGAGTATAAACTTGAGTTGATGTAATACTTTCATAACCAAGGAGTTCTTGAAGTGTTCGTAAATCAACGTTTTCTTTATTTTTTTGTAACATCCGTGTTGCAAAAGTATGCCGTAAGGGATGTAACGTGAAGCGGGTAGGTGGGAGGCCTGCCTTTTTCAACACATCTTTAAAGATGACATGCAAACCACTCGGAACTAATGCTTTACGATTTTTATTTAGGAAAACAGGTTCTGATGGATAAATTTGATATGATCTTAAAGAAGCTTTATAGGATGCCAGGAGCGGAATTAAGTGTGGATGAAGGGGCAATATCCATTCTTTTTTCCCGCTCCCATGTAATGAAACAAGTTCAGAACGTCTTAGATCTGTTGTTGCTGAACAATTTAAACATGATCTCATTTCGCATCGAAAAACGTGATTGGTAGGGTTCTATAAAGGCAACTAGCTGCTGCAGATCAGTAAATGTTATAAAAGCAGGGAGATTATCATCGGTCTTGGGTTATTCATAAAATCATATGTCTGGTAGCGTTATTTTAATCACTAATTGGTGAATAATTTTAAAGAAGAAATTTTTCGGTTCACCGAGCGAGGTTTTTGTTTTAATGATCCTAATAGATATTGGTTAAAGCAACGTACTTGGGTCTTGGTAATCTCATTTAAACAGGTTGAACGAGCCTTGATCCGTTAAAAGGGTTAAGAAGAGTTGTAAATCGTATTCATAATTAGTGCCTGTATTAACCAAGTATTTTTTTCAATCTCAATATACAATACAAATTCATCAATAGCTGCATGTAGTTGCAAGTATAAAACCTCCAGATATCGTATTAAATCATCCCATTATCTTTAAAAAGAAGCTTTATCTTTCACATGAAAATTTTAAGGAAATTCACAAGTGCTGTATAAGGACAAGAAAGTCCAGAAAAACTTGTTAAATTTTTTATATAAACCAAAAAGAAATAGTTGTTGATGGATAAGACCAATCTCAGTTGGATAAAATATTTGTGAACTTAAAAAGTTCAAATTTCAAGGATTGGGAGGACTAAATATGTCATCTGAAATGGGAGAAATACATCGTACTGGTCGAGACATTAACAACGTAATAGTACATGTTGGTGGGCAAGCTGAGAGTGTTTTTAGTTCATTGGCTGAACCAGCTCGACTTTCAATACAAAAGAAAGCAGACGAATTAGCTACACAGTATCTTGATAGTAATCCTAATCCAGACTATTATGATTGTGTTAATATTGTAACAGAGGGAGTTTTGACAGCAGGGAAAGAAATAAAGGCTAGCTGTGGTTCTTGGGGAGAATCAGTAGATGCAGCACTTGGTGCAGGTGTTGGAACTCCAGCAGCGAAAATAGCTTGTAAAAGAATAACGATGCATTAATTTTTGAAAAAGCGTAGGCGTATAAAGCTTATGCTTTTTAATATTTATTGATTTCTTTTATTCTTTCCTCAATAGAAATTTTAGTTGTCTTTAGATTCTTGTCCATATACAAAAAATACAGATTACCCACCTTTTTTATAGTCATTTTCCCAAAACGGTTGCATAAATATAACCTCTTTTCTTTATTAACTGTAAATTCTATTAGCAAAGAAATTATAACATGGTAAAATACGGATTGGTATATATATGGTAAATGACTTGATGAATTATATTCAAAAATTTAATGTAAGGAGCGAAATACATATGGCGAGGAAGAGAAAAACGTTACCGAAAAATTTTAATGAACTAATTGAAGCAGGTGATATTGCGGCATTACAAGAGGTATTTACAAAGTGCGAGCTAGATGCATATGGTGGTTATAGTAAAACAACAGCCTTAAGCTTTTTCAATGTACCGGATGAATTGGTTCGCTGGCTCGTGGAACAAGGGGCAAATATAAATGCGAGAGACAATTACAAAAGATCGGCTTTACATAATCAGGCAATAAGTTGGCGGGGGAATATTGAATTGCTTCTTGAGTTAGGTGCAGATATAGAAGCCTTGGATTATCAAAACGAAACACCTTTATTTGCTGCGGCTGCTTTTTTTAAACCAAATGCAGTGCGCACATTGGTTTCTAAAGGCGCAAATATTAACGCGGTAAATATGATGAATGAGACGCCTTTGGACAAAGCTTTAGCGGTATGTAGAAATATAAATATTGTTGATCTAGTGGAAGTTTCTGAGATTTTTCTGAGCGCAAGTATAGCTGTAACGCCAGAAATGAAAAACTCTATCAAGCGAATTGGAAAAGACTTTGAATTTCACAGAGAAGGTTTTAATAAAGAATATTTAAACGAAACGGATGAGGCACTTTCCCGTCTTTATGAGCTATTTGATGTTCCACCAGTAGAGAAGCGAAAAACGCATGATGGTACGTCTCCAATAACAGTATGTACAAAGGGCTGGCAGGCTCAACATAAGGAACTTTGGGATTTACTAATTCCTTCGCAAGGACATGCGCAAACTGTACAAGGAGAGGTTATTCGTATTACTGGTAAAGTCTCATACGAAATTTTAGATAACGGCGGCATCAACTGGGATAATGATTTTCGTAAAATGCTCAAAAGTTTGAACCATTACATTAGCTTAGGTACGCCATTACATCCCGCTGCACTTCAGGAGTCTATCACTTTAGCGAAAGAACTTCACAAAGGTGATGGAGATGAGGAACCTGCGAGACTATGCGAGTTGGCAGTACAATGGGTACTTAACAATCCGAATCCGATTATTTTAGAACAGCCCGAATATAAGCGCTAACATATTTAACGAATCCAATAAGCATTTTTATATACAGTACCATCCCCTTTTCTACGCACTTAACAGCTAAGAAAAGGGGATAGTATGCCGTAAGTGACGCAACGTGAAGTGGGTAGGTGGGAGACCTGCCTTTTTTGATACTATATTTTAACAAAAGATAAAAGTTGATATGGAGTATTTCTCCTTATCAATTTTTTTATTATCATGAAATGATTTTGTGGATGGTTTGGTCAAATTAGTTGGTAGCAATAATTTAAAAACTAAAGGGGTTTCTTTATTTCACAAATAAATGGTAAAATTATTTAAATGTGGAACTTATGATCGTTTCGGGCGTATTAAAAGTAATAGGTTCATTGAAGTTTATTTTAAAGGAGACGATTTGCTTGATAATCTTCGCAGAAGTTTTACGTGCAATTTCTATATGTGCGCTAATTATTAGTTCCTCTTTTTATTTTCGACATCTGGCAAAAACGAAAAAACAAAGAAAACTTTCAACTATTGAATTAACAATGTACACAATAATTTATATTGCGTATGCATTTTTGACAATCAGTATATGGATTTTTATACTCGTTGAGTGAGTGTTACAAAGTGAAACAAGGATTTATAAAGTATACAGAACAAATCTAAAAATCTTTCCCAAACGAGGGTTTGGGAACAATTTAATTACAATTTATGTCTATATGGAAAAAGGGAGGTGTCATTATGTGGTTAATATTAGGTCTTATTGCTATAGTAGCAACTTTTATAAATCTTTATATGTATGCAACAGGCAAAGATTATAAATTGGCAATGGCAATGGGGTTATCATTTACAGCATTGACACTTTGTGCAGAACATAGCCTTGTATCCAATTGGGTAAAAGCAGGAGATTGGGCAGCTTTAGGGGATGTAGTACCTACTATGGAAAAGGTGTTATGGTTGTTGACAATTGTTTCTATCTTACTAAATATAGCACCTATACTTTTAGAACTTAAAAATAAAAAATAATTACTTATTGGAGTCTATACGGCTTTACAACGTTAAGAACAAAATGTCCCCAAATCTCGCTTTGGGAATGTTAAACTTTAATTACACGAGGTGATAAAAAATGGATTATACTAAAATCTATAATGAGGAACTGATTGCCTTAGTAAAAGAGAAAATAAAGTCGGTCGGTGAAATTAAAGCGGTGAAGTTTTTGAGAGAACAAACAGGTATGTCCTTAATACAGGCAAAAAAATTTGTAGATTTTTGTAAAGAATAGACATAAAACTTAGAGTCAATAAACTAACCTGTGTTTTATTGCAACAACGATTTATAAAGCATACACAAATTAACTTAATAACGTTCCCAAATGACACTTTGGTGACTCTACGAGGAAAGCTTTCTACGCTTTGGGTGCATTTTACGGCGCAGGTTTAAAACTATAATAAAGGAGTAATGTAGCATGGGAGTTTCTGTTTATTACACTTGTATGAGAAACCATAACCTTACCAACAGTGAGGAGCAACAGATAACGGCTATCATTGATGAATACAATGCAGGTTTTGAAAGGAAGGATATTGGAGAAACATTTTGTGTTTATGACTATGATCAGGATGAACCAACAGTGATCTTTGCAGGTTCAACAAAGCTGCCACTTTCAGATGATTTTGAAGATACATTGCATGCACTGTTTTATTGGTTGACCTGTTTGACAGATATTAGAAGAAGTATTTCTAATGGGGATTGGCATGTGCATCTAGATGATACGGATGTCATTTGGGATGAGGAAACAGGTTGGCGAATTACGGAATATTAGTACTCATATTCCCAATAAAGTGCTGGAAGGGTGCTTTAGTGAAACAAGGATTTATAAAGTATACAAAACAAACCTAATAAACGTTCCCAAACGAAAGTTTGGAAATAACACCAAGAAGCCACGCATGTTGTTAAATCAACGTTTCGTGGCTTTTCTTATTAATATTGTTTATGCGTTTTTTATGCACTTTTGTTAAAAGTCAGTCATAGCAAAGGTTTTGAAGCATTTGAAGTAATGTTGCAACATCGTCTTTAATGAATAAAATCGTGTATAAAAATTGAAGTCTTATCGTTGTAAATCCGAATAAATCTGACGAGACCCATTATTGTACTAACGGCGTGCTTAACTTCAAGATGGGATTCCCCAGAGATCCCATCTGATCTTCTACAATCGGGCGCAATTCGTGAATTGGAATTGTGCCTTTTTCAGTTCTAGAACCAATATTACTAAATAACATCTTTTTTAAAACTGAATAATGATATAAAAGTATAGGTAAGATTGTGAAAGCAGTTATTCGCCATAAGCAAGTATAGCTAAATTTTATATTTGAAAAATATAATGCAATGGACTCTACTAATCTTTATTGGAATTTAACTCTACATACTTAGAACTAAGTATCTACTGTAATAAAATTAAAATTGTAATATACTATTTTAAATAGGTTAACAATGTTAATTTATGTTTTATTCAAAGATCTCTAGATAGTCCAGTAAAAAAATATTATACGAGGAGTCCTATAATGAAAAAGAAAATAAACTATTTAATCTTACTTTTAACTGCCATCTTTATAGTTGGTTGTACGAACGTAGAAGATGTATCGAATACTGATGGGAAAGCTGATTCACAAGAAGTAACTACAAAAAATAGTGAAAAAGAAAAAACTACGACTGAAAAACAAGTAGTAAAGGAAACATCAACTCAATCAAAAGATCAACTGTTCAAAGGTTACAAACTAATTGAAGTTGATGGTGGTGATTTGTCTGGACATCGCGAACCTAACGTCGTCGTTGACATTGGTTTTGGGGACCGAGAGTATTGGTCCTTTACGAATGAACACGGGCAAATAGTCCGTGTCATTGCTGACGAAATCGTTCTACAAGATGATCGTACCGAACCTGTAACATCGTCTGGCAGATACTACGCTGATGAAGCAAAAGTTCCTGGTGTCGAAAGAGCAGATTTAGATGAAGGACATATTATTGCAGATTCTCTTGGTGGGGTATCAAATGCTTATAATATTACGCCACAAGATAGTACGCTTAACCGACATGGTGATCAAGCATATATGGAAGACGCTATTCGTAAAGCTAGTGGAGCTACTAATTTTGAAGCAATAATCACATATCCTAATACGGAAACGCAGATTCCTTCTCATTACAAGTACACTTACACTTTAAAAGGGAATAAAATTGTAGATGAGTTTGATAACGGCAACCCTGATGAAATAAATAAATCTCTAGGATTAACTGAAAGTAAATCAACTAACTCAAATAAGTCAACAAATTCTAATAAGTCCCATGCTTTGAATGGCACTGAAGATATTTCTAACGTTGATACAGATGGAAATGGTCAAGTAACGATTAAAGAAGCAAAAGCAGCAGGTTATAGCATGCCAATAACGAGGGATCACTGGTTATACCCATATATGCAAGATAATGATAACGACGGTATGGTAGGGGAATAGGCACCTAGTATATTTTGACTGAAGATTTTTATTGTGATGAAGTATTAAGTGTAAAAACACAAGTAAATCAAGCGCACCTTTCTGGTAAGCACGACGAATAGCCATCTATCTGAAATTTTTTCGAATAGATGGCTATTTTGCACATGTAGCTTGGATATTTTTCGACCAAGGCATGTAGTTATTTAAAATCTGGGGTTGCTGAAGGATCGGTAAATTCAGCAGATCCTTCATTAGTTTAACTATATTGATAGAAATCGATGCCATTCGCTTTTGCCGTTTCAGTCTGACTTAAGCAGATTGCATTCGCTCTAGCACCAATCAGCATAATTTAGCCCTCATCTATTTAAGGTGGGGGCTATTTGACGCTTACGAATTAATTGGCGACGGTGTTGCTATTCCGGATCGTTATGCAAAAGAAGATAATAATTGGTTGAATCTATCGCGCTCCTCTAAAAAAGCGCAATGGCCGCTGTATTGGAACGGAACTAGCTTCGAATTTTTGATCAGCTTATTTGTTTCCTCAGCTTGGGTAAACGGAACGACTTTATCATGAATTCCATGAATAATTAATGTGGGTACATCGATCTGACCGAGATCGATGTAAACATTTTCATCTCTAAGCGTGACCATAATGGCGGAAGTCGCCCAATTCGCCGCTTTTAATCCCATTAAAACAAACCAATCGGATTTCGGTTCGGATATATTCTGAAAGAAAAAAATTCTCGTTTGGTCTTGCAGCATTTGCGGTCGGTCATGATTTGTATCTTCGATGATTTTATTTGTAAATTCTTTTGGAACGCTAGAAGGAGAGGCAGCGTCGATCAGGACGAGTTTAGATACCCCATACCCTTTGTAACGAGCCATATAACGAATCGAGATCGCGCCTCCTGTAGAGTGTCCTGCCAGTGTTATGTTTCTTAACTGTAACGTCTCGATGACCATGCGGACATCATCTGCTAATCTATCGAAACTGTACCCGCTAAAAGGTTTATCTGAATTACCATATCCCCTCCAGTCCATTCCGATACAACGATATCCAAGCGTTGGAAGGAAGTTGAACTGATATTCGAACTGGTTATGGTTTAGTGGCCATCCATGAATAAAAAGTATCGTTTTATTTCCCTTCGGATTGATATCCTCTATAAATACGTTGACGCCTGGTTCGACAGTTACAAAGTATCCCAAGTGTATCACCCCAATTATAAAAAGTAATTTCCCGTTAAGTAAGATATTCATCCAAGGCAGAGTGTATGCCTAATTTCGGCGTTAAACTTTGTTGAGATAGTGCGAAGAGGTTTCTGATGAATATATGCTTAAGAAATGCTAACGAAGGTAAGGGGATTTTTCGATTTTTGATGCACGGGCGGAGAGCCTTTCCTCATTGAAATATTCTCATAAGGATGAGACGATGCTGCAAGTGCTACGAGAGCGGAGCAAGCTGGCGGAGACGCCCCTCGTACTTGTGGCTATATCGAATCGGCCGCATGGGATCGCCCATCGTGATATTCGACTACCGACCAATCCAAGGTGGCGATTGTTCAATTAGAGCAGTCGCTTCTTGTGTAACGGGTGCTTAGCAGTACAAGGCTACCTTTAGGGTAGCTTTTTCTTCTCGCACTAACTGGGCAGGATAGTGGAATAACAAAAATTCTTCGTTATAAAAACAAGAAAACCAATATTAGTGTGGAAAGAATGGAAATCCATGATGTGGGAAATAATGTAGTTCTCTTATACAAATAACAATTCAAAATAAAACCAAATCAATACGGAGGTAAAAAAATGAATATCCTTGATTGTATCATTATAGGTGGAGGTCCTTCTGGGTTAAGTGCTAGCTTAACTTTAGGAAGAGCTAGGAGAAACATTGCATTATTTGACGATAGAACGAATAGGAATAGAGTGACACAAGCGTCACATGGATTTATTACTCGTGATGGGATAAAACCACAAGCGTTTAAAGAAATAGCGTTAAAAGAATTGGAGAATTACCCGTCCGTATCATATTATACTGCAACAGTTACTGAAATTATTAAGGATATAGGTAATGAGCTATTTACTGTCAAAACATCTACTAGTCAGGAATTTGTTTCAGAAAAAATAATACTCGCCACCGGTATTCAAGAAATATTTTCTATACCAAGTATAAGAAAGTTTTATGGGAAAAGTCTATTTAGTTGTCCGTATTGTGATGGCTGGGAGCAAAAAGATAAGCCATTAGTGGTTATTGCAGAAAAAGAAGAGCATGTACTGCATTTGACTAAGTTAATTTATAATTGGTCGCAGGATTTGGTTGTCTTAACGAACGGAGTTCAATTATCTAAAGAAGGTAAAATGGAGTTACAAAAACACAATATCAAAATTATATCGGAAAAGATAAAAGACTTAATAGGTAATGACGGTTGCTTACAAAAAATAGAGTTTGAAACAGGAGCAACAATAATAAGATCGGGTGGATTTGTTGCCCCATCTTATGATCGCCCAAATCAATTTACTGAGAAGCTTGGCTGTGAAATTCATGAAAATGGAAAAGTTATAACAGATGGTGTTGGTAGAACAACCCAAAAAAACGTATATATTGCAGGGGAAACCGAAAGATCTAAACCATCCTCTTTAATGATCTCAGCTGCTAAAGGTAATAAAGCTGCGGTTTCAGTAAATACTGATCTAACGATGGAACGCTTTTGATTAGTCATAACACCTTCTGCTTCAACTAAATAGAAACTCAGTTAATATAATTAAACACATCAACGCCAATGTGTTGTCACATATACTTCAAACATTGTATTAGCGTTAGTATAAGAAATTACGAAGAACGGATTTTGATTTTAGAATTCGTTTTTTTCTTGTTGCTTAAAAAGGATTGAAGGTTTTTTTGTTGAAGTTATTGATCTAACGGCACAGCTTTCCTAAAACATAAAAAAATTTAATTTAAAATTAAAAGACGATTTAGATATTGAATATTTGAAATTGTATAATCATACTAAAAAAAGACAGTTACTATTACTAATAACCTAGGTTGTAGGTTGTAAATTATAGTAACAAGGTGGGGCAACAACCAATAAAATAAGCACGGAAACAATTGGGGACTCTATACATTTTCTGTGGAAAAATGGGAGCAGGAAAATCAACTAAATCAAAACAATTGGCTATAGAAAAACATGTGGTACTGTTATCTGAGGATGAATGGCTTTCATCTCTTTATCCCAATCAGATCACATCATTTGTTATGAATAAACATAAATGATTTAAAAACGTTTTTCAATTTTATTGTGCGCTATGAGAGCGATCGAGGTGGGCAACGGTACGTGTTACTGAATTTCGATGCGTTTCACAGCGTTTTCATTATTGTATAATTTAGTAAAAGGAAATTAATAAAGTGAGAAATAAATACTATATTGCAGATTTGCTGAGGATTGCTTATCAATACAAGTTTAGATTAAATAAAGCCAGAATCCCAAATAATATAAGGTAAAGGTGTCAGTCTAAAAAAATGTATAAAGGTTCTTGTCCATATACAAGTCGATAAGTCGAATAGTGTAAAAGGACACCAAAGTTTAAACTATTTATAATATTAAAAATATAATAGATTGCGAAGGAGTGGTTCATATGTATAATCCTATAGTAACGAATATTTCCAATAAATACGGAAATATTCGTTGGAAAACAAAAAACACAAGTGAAAAATTGCAAGCCATCCAAAACAGTTTTGGGGTTCAGTTCAACTTTGTTCAAAATGAGATTAATTAATTAAAGTATAGCTTTTTTGATCAATTTTTTTATTAAACTAATAAAAATACTTGCAACACCTATTATAGTACTGTACAGTACTAATTATAACAAGGAGAAAATTAATGAATCAAAAACGTGTGATTGAAGTAGCTGCAACATTATTTTTAGAAAAAGGGTTTGCTTATACAAGCATGGATGAATTAGTTCGTGTAAGCAAAGTTTCAAAGTCTAATGTGTATTATCACTTCTCTAATAAGGAAGAATTGTTGGAAGGGGTCGTTGATTATTGGATTGAAATGTATCAATCTGCAATTGATGGCTTACTATCTCAAAACCAATTATTAGTTGAAGATCGTATCCAACTGTTTTTAAAGCAATTATCACAAGGAGTTCAGACAAGAGAATATAAGGGGAGCTGTCCATTTATTACGCTTTATATTCAAAGCCCTACAAATGCCACAAAAGTAAAAGAAAAAATAGGTCTTTTTTTTATAGGATTACAAACGAAAGTTTCTCTATTACTTAAACAAGGGGTAGAGAATGGTGAATTTAGAAAGACAATTAATATTGACGAGGTTGCATCTCTTTTTATTACAAATCTTGAAGGAGCGCTATTTATTTCAGAAACACTGAAGGATGCAACTGTAATCATGAAAACAGCAGATCATTTTTTAAACTTGCTTCGATAAAAGAAGCATTTTTTTTACATCAAATTAGTACTGAATAGTACTAAAAGGAGGATTTATATGAGAACAGTATTTTTAACTGGTGGAACAGGTTTTATTGGAAAGCAATTAGTGAAGGAATTAGCCAAAGAGCATGTTACAATTCTTCTATTAGTGAGATCGAAAAGTAAAGCAACACGCATTTATCAAGAAAAAGGCATCTTAAAAGAGGCAGTTATGCACTTTATTGAAGGTGATTTGACGAAAATAGACTTAGGTCTAAGTGCTGAAGATAAGGAGTTGGTATTGAAAACGGATGTGATTATTCACGCAGGTGGCCCCATGGATATTCAAGCGACAAGCAAAGAGGCAGCTTCCGTATTTTTGAATGGTGCCCAACATATTAGTGAATTCGCTAAAAATATTCATCGATTGAAGGGATTGCAACAATTTATTCATGTTGTAGGCTATATGAGTCCCTTTGATGATAAAAATAGCAAGATTGCGATAGATGTGTTTAAAGAAGGAAACAATTTTTTGAAAATAAAAAATCCATATGAGAGAACAAAGTTTTTAGCAGATCTTTATATCCGTCAGCAGGCATCAACAGTAGGTTATCCGCTTTCAGTAATTAATCCACCAACTGTAGTTGGTAGTAGTAAAACAGGGAGTACGGAGCAAACAGGAGGCTTAGGCTTGCTTGTGAAGAGTATGCGAAAGGGGCTCATGCCAGTGATCCCTGGAGGTAAGGAATATAGATTACCACTTATTGCAAACGATGAACTAGCAAAGTTTATTGTGCAGGTTTTCAGATTGGAGCAACCAACTATACAAACATATACACTTGTTGAAGATAAACA
This sequence comes from Lysinibacillus sp. G4S2, assembly GCF_030348505.1. Taxonomy (NCBI): domain Bacteria; kingdom Bacillati; phylum Bacillota; class Bacilli; order Caryophanales; family Bacillaceae; genus Lysinibacillus; species Lysinibacillus sp. G4S2. Next base: position 2,784,879 of record NZ_JAUCFJ010000002.1, read on the forward strand.
ACATGATCAGAATATTTCAGAATTATTACATGCTATGTCAGAAAGTATGAATATGACTGCACCTAAAATTTCTGCCCCATTGCCATTTATGAAAGCACTTATGAAAAGTGGCGTAAGCAAAATAACCAAAATTCCTGCTGATGGACTAAACTTTATTACAAATCGAACATTTTCAAATGGTTCAGCGAAAAAGATTATGGGAGAAGATTGGTTTAAGGAGACAAATGTAATGAAATTTTTCCCAGCCGTAATAGCTGATCTGGATTATCGCATGATGTATCAAAATGGCCAGCACAGTCATTTATTTAAACGAACATTATGTAATAATACTACCATTTACCAATCACAAGGAGAGGGTAAACCGTTTATTTTATTACATGGTTTATTAAGTGATGGAGAAGATTTATTTCCTTTAGGGGAAGAGCTTCATGAAAAAACGGGTCGACCTGTATGGATCATGGACCTTCCAGGTTTGGGACGTTCTCCTTTTAAACGAGAGAAAAATCTTTTAAATATCTATTTGAATGTATTGAAAAAGTTATTGGAGAAAGCTACTAATGGTGCCCATCTAATTGGCCATTCATTTGGTGCGTATATTCTTTTGGAAGCATTAGTACAAAAGTACATAGATAAGAAGTATACAATTACTTTACTTCAGCCACCTGTTGCTAAAAAAAATGCTAAATCGATAAATGTTCCTCAATTTATGAACAAATGGACATTGAAATTGGCAACTACTAATTTGATAGAGCGTTATTTATTAAGTAATGGTTTATTTGAAAGTACGGAGAGCATCCCTGAACATTATATTGAAAAAATAAGTAACAGTTTTACTTCTCCTAGAATTTTAAATACTACGGTTCAGCTTAACAGTTTACTATTGAAAAACGTTCAAGGTGATTTCAATGAAGTAACAAAGTATAATCTTCGCATTATTTGGGGGGATTATGACAGAGGCTATTCTGCTCCTTCCCATCTTGGTAAGGTTGATGTTGTTCCATATGGTCATCATTTTCCTCTTAACCATCCGAGTGAAACGGCTAATTTGGTAATAAAAAATAGTAGTACTAGCAGATGAGAGTGTAGGATAAATAAAAAATGGGTAGTAAGATCGTTGTGTCTTTGAAATAAAGTCGTACTGTTTGAAAAAAAAGATTGTCTACATGAACGCTGGATATATTTACTTAAGAATCTAACAGCTAATCAATTACAGCGTACATATCAGTATCCTGAGGTAGTAAAATGCGAATTGAACAAAGTATTGCTATTTACGCATGGCATGTAATCACCTTGTGAAGAAATATACTTAAACTCCCATGAAAGAACGTAATAATCTTTCATAAAACAAACAGATTATTTTATGTTGCATGTAGTCGAGCCATTAAATCCTTAGTACTGATTATTTATACAGCCGACCAGCAAAAAGTAAAAAATTATTTATAAAAAATGAATTTGCAAAAGAAGATGAGATCTTGCTTCTGTAAAAACTAATGTTTAGTATCCTTTCTACAGGTAGAAGTGAAAATTGCTGATATATTACAGTCGAAAAAGTATACACCTAACCAGTTGTCGAAATTTATTTGACGACTGGTTATTTAGTATTGTTCTTCAGAATAAATTATAATGAACTTCCATGTTGTTTATTATAAGTAGTTAATCATACATATGCCACTAGTATAAAAATTAATCAAATTGAAGCTGAAAGTTATAGGTAAACTCAAATGTAATCAAAATTATGCTGTTAATTAAATTTGATATTTAAATCAAGTAAGTTGAAAGAGTTGGTGTTACTGCGTTGGAAATTATATCACTAAGTATTTGGCAAAGATATGCTTAAAATCACATATTCATCATAAAGAGATGTAGGTGAATAATTTATTGAATCAACTTAATTAAAAAACTTGGCTATAGTATTTTATTTGTATAATATTAAAAGTCTGGACATTCTTGTCCTTTTTATTTTTTTGAAATGAGGGTTGTCATGACATTCTTGTCCATATACAAAAAAGTACAGATATTATGGGTAGTTAACTTATTCAAACCCTCCTCCACGCCAAATAATTTTAGTTTACATAATATAAATACCTTGGTCACAACTTTCTTATTATCGAAAGCTTCCTATAATTTATCGTTCAAAAGGGGATTATTCGTTTAAATAATACTAATTATCGTTTAATGTAGATTTGTCCAATATTCTTAAAAATTATTCATAATAGTGATGAACTTAGCTGGTGTTACAGAATCACGATACATGTTCATTGAAGAATAAATATATAATTTAAAACGGGAATACCTCGCTTTTTGTGAAAGCCGAATTACTTTCAAATAAATTTAGCACTAGATTTATTTAACCCGAACAATGGCAAAACACCGTATGAGTGTCTTGCAAATTTGTTCGGGTTTTACTTTTGCTAAAATACTTTTGTCCCAGCCTCTCTTTATAGTGTCGAGAATTTCCATATGTATTCTTCTTAAGTTGTAGCAACCTAATAATTGTCATAAATTATTCACAATAGAAAATATTACATTTATACCTACAAATGTTATTGTATTACTGTATTTATATTTATCAGAAAATTTAAAAAGGAGGTAATTTAAATGGCTATTTTAATTCTAGATAAGGCTCCTTATTATATGTATCCTTCTTAAGTTGTGTAACCTGAAATTGTCATAAATTATTCACAATAGAAATAATTCCCTTTAGAAACTACAAATGTTATTATATTACAGTATTTATATTTATCTAAAAATTCAAAAAGGAGGTAGTTGAAATGGCTGTTTTAATTCTAAATAAAGCTCCTTATTATATGTATCCTTATGAAAAATGGTTAAGGGAAGGGGAGCAGTTACTTTTACTAAATGACGAGGGAACTGTACAAGGATATAAAGACGGTAACTATGCTGAAATATACTCATTTAGTAATTATGAGAAGAACGGTTGTATTGAATTAACTGCTTTAGAATTGTATGAAAAGTATCAGTTTCACTCAATTGTTGCTGCTGGTGAGTATGATTTACTACGTGCTGGTAAGTTACGGGACTTACTTGGTATTCAAGGCCAAACGTGGGAAAGTGCTCTAGCTTATCGTGATAAGGTTACTATGAAAAATATAGCATCAGAACATGGTATCCCAGTTCCAGAATATAAAAGAATACATACTTCTTTTGAATTGATTCGAACAGGGGGAAAAGCTGGCGATAACTTCAAAAGCTTACCTATCTGTATGCATAATGAATAATTTAAAATTTGGTTTAATGTAAATATTAGTTTAAATAAGTTTTTAAATAAACAGGGAGGTTTAAAATGGAAATTCGTTCAGTTAAAGGTTCAGACTACTATGTAATTTCACCTCTAATCAATGAGTGGTGGGGTGGAAGGAATATGTCCGATATGTTACCAAAATTATTCTTCGACCATTTTACACAAACAAGTTTCATTGCAGAAAAGGATGGTAAACATGTGGCTTTTCTAATAGGATTCCTATCTCAAACTCATTCAAACGAGGCGTATATTCATTTCGTTGGAGTCCATCCTGAGTACAGAAAACATAATATTGGAAAACATTTATACAATAAATTTTTTAATGTAGTAAAGCTAAATAATCGAAGTATTGTTCGTTGTGTAACGTCACCTGTCAATAAAGTTTCTATTGCCTATCATACCAAGATGGGTTTTGAAATTGAAGATGGAGATAAAACTATTGATGGTCTATCAATAAATTCAAACTATGACGGTCCAAATCAAGACAGAGTTTTATTTTTCAAAAAATTAAATTAAATTTTATTCTAGCTTACTATCTCTATCGAACTCAGTGTAAGAGTTAAACAAGGTGTTGCAGTGGCAGCATCTTGTTTCTTGTTATGCAAACGAAGCAGCATTCGGACATTCTTACCCAAAACGTCTGTAGATTCTTGTCCATATACAACATATATTATGGGTAGTTGACGTATCCAAGCCCTCCTCCACGCCAAATAATTTTAGTTTACATAATATAAATTATAGGAAGTTATGTTTCATTGAAAAGTATACTAATAATATTGAGACGAAACAGCTGTAAAAAGTGTAAAATCGTATTTCTCTAAGAACTCGCCAAAAGCTTCACTTGTATATTAAAAATCTAAATCCGTTTGTACAATAAGTTCTGGTGTGTATTTTGCGCTGCAACTGCGTTATCAAGTACTTCTAAAATTAGGTCAAACGTTATTTCAAGCCCAAATTTATATTCATCAAATTTTTGTATGATAATCTTATACCGACGCCAAAATATCACCAATCATCCTGTACTGTGTGAAAATACGTACTTTTTTAACGCTCTTTCACTGATCTCTATATTTTGGCGTCGGACTGTATTTTTTGTAATATTTGAACGAATGCCAGCTTTTCTCATAATGCGTAGCCTTAGCATGTATATCTCTTTAAAAGAATTTTTCGATGCACCATAACGGCCATTACTTTCCTTATGAATAACACTAAGTCGATCGGCTTTTATAAATGCCTGATAATACGTACTTTCAGGCACATTTAAAATGCGACACAGCAATTGAATGCGCGATGATCGCTTTCTTTCATAATATGATCAATCAGCTCTTCATCTAACTATTTTTACGCGAATATGGTCATAGCCTTTTTTGAATCTCTACCTCTTATTTTAAACGTAGATTTCCCTCCTGGTTGCCGCTTCAACTACTGTTACCTCCCCATTTCCTTAAATTAACTTATTATAGTAATAATCTTTTGTTGAGCATCTTGGGCTTCAGGGATTGGCATAACAACAAACACATGATTCATTTTAGGATAAACAAAAGTATTGATTTCAATTCCCTGTTCTGTTAGTTCTTCATCAAGTCTTATTGCATCTGGATATAAACATTCGTGCGTTCCAATAAAATGAGTAATCTTCCCAAGTCCTTTAAAGTCACCGTATATTGGACTAATCGATGAGTCTTTTAAATGTTTATCAGCTGCCCAAATCTTTGTAATGACTTCCATTCCTTCACTAGCTAACATCGGATCCTTTTCTTCATATTCAGATATAAGAGGATTTTCTAAACTCAAATCAACACATGCTGATAATAAAATAATATCTTTCGGTTGAGGTAAATTGTTCATTTTTAAAAGCTGAGCCAAAACAAGTGATATATTTCCGCCTGCCGAATCTCCCATGATCGTTAATTGATTGGAACTTTCAACAGTTATAAGAATTTCTTTATATAAGTTTAGGATTTTTGGGTAAGTATCTTTATAGTTAAAATGAGGTACTTTAGGATAAATGGGAGCAATTATTTTTGCATTCAATGATTGCGCTATTTTATCCATGAACCACCAGTGAAAATTTAAAGGTTGATTTGTCCAAGCACCACCATGTAAATATAGAATAATTTTTTGCTTCGAGGATTTTTGATCATTTAATGTGAAAACTTGCATTCCCTCGAATGTCCGCTCCTCAACATCACTTAAAAATTCAACATCATCCCCAATAACATACGGCTTGCTATTTTCAGTTCCCATTTGTTTAACAAACCGTTTTGTGTTTTCAATACTAGAAAAATTCTCTTTATTACTTTCGGAAATTAACAATTTTTCGAATAGAATACTTTCTTCAGAACGTTCTCCGTTATAAATTTCTACACTCATTTTTAATTTTCTCTCCTTTAAACATTTTTATTGTTCATCTTGTTGCTTCATTACATGGTATGATTTGAAATAACTTTGTATCGCTTTATCAAAATTCTTTTACAAGTTGGATAGAATGTCTTAATTGAACGAAGGCGTTTAATATTGCATCGACTTACTTTATTTACAGAAAAAAGGTTGAACTATGCTTCAAGATCAAAATAAAAACCCTTTTTCATCTCATAAAAAAGTCAACATGGGCCTCTATTGCAACTATTATAACAAATATATTCCCCGAATTTTTCCATTCAACACCTGATACCTGTTTCTTTATTGTAGTTACTCCCTCTCTTTACGTTCTTGTATCTACTTGCTATCGGCAAACCAATACGCCTGTCTTCCCGCTTCTAAACCTTCCACCCTATAGTTCCTACGTATACCGAGCATACAATAAAAAAGAGACGAATTTCTTCGCCTCTAACCATCTTCCCAATAGTGATTATCCTTTTATATAAAGGTAGTCATCGATTTGTTGTTTCAATTATGCCCTAACGTCTTTTCTTTCGCTATAAACAAGCAGGAAGATCTTTTTATTTAAAAGTATATGACTGAAATCCTTGTATCATCATTCGGCAAACGGATGCGGTTAGTTCTTCTAAAGTGCATTCAATTTCATGCGAACCAGTCTTAGTATAAAGACAAGATATTGACCAGTTATTAGCCGCTTCGTTATACAGCTAGCAAGAGCTTTTGTAAGCATTAAATTTTCCTTTCGTTTGTGAATTATTTCAAACAAAAAGGAGCATTAAATAAACAATTTATAAATGTTGAAAAAGATGAAGCAATCATGTTAAACGGAATGTATAAATATATGGGAGTAAGTAAAGTTAAATAATGATTGTGAGGTTTAGTCTATAGTAGCATATGGAAAAGTTAATAGGCATAGTTGCTTTCCAAATACAATGTTCGTGTTTTATTCAATCTTCGAAGTATCCAGCTGATGGACAAATAGCACTTTCAATAATAAAACACGAACATTTTGAATTACTCTACGCAAAATAGTTCGTTAAAAAGCTTTCCGGGATTTATTACGAACACTCGCCTCTAACAATATATAGCTTCAATTCCCTTTTTTTAATTGCTATTTCCCATTTTTTCACTTTACTCCCATTTACAAAAATAAAAAACACATATTTGTCTCCCTAAAGGACGAGCATGCGTTGATGATCCGTAGCTCCCAACGTAAGAGACCTTGAAAACTATCAAACTTACCTAAAACATGGTAATCTTAAATGTGAAGACAATACGTTTTCATCGATGCCAAATGGCCGCCATTGGAGAACAAATTCTTATGCCCGTTTCCCTTTCCTCTGATGTTGAAATAGTATGATCGACTAAGGAAACCGCGAAATTTGGGGGTTACATCCGTCAATATAGGCATGGAGCGAACCAACCGCCTACAACATGGAAGAAGTTTTCTATTTCGGTTTATGAATAAAATGATAAAAAATAAAGGAGAAGATACACGATGGGAATCATGGCATGTTACTTATCATTAGAAGATGCTTTAGCGGATGAAATTGCCCAGTTAGACAACTCCCATATCGTCGGGAAGATTGAGGAGCTTATGGAAAAACAATGCTGTCCTATATATGACATGGATAAATTATGGGACGGATTGCATTGTTTGCTAACAGGGATCTCTGCCTCGCAGCCGATTGAGGATCACACATTAAGCGAAGCGATTGTCGGAGTCCACGTGCTGGATACTGAAGAATTCGTCAGCGTCATTGGCTGTGAAGAGCTTCCCTGCATTTTAGAAGCTCTTCATTCTATGGATAGGACCGTCTTACAGCAACAATTCAAGCCAGCCGATTTTAGAGAGAAACAGATTTATCCGGATATTTGGGCGGACAATGAAGCTGAAGAACTTTTCGCAGAACTTATTGCGGAACTCGATCAGTTAATCCATTTTTATGAACAAAGCCTTGCCCAGGGTCATGACATATTAATCAGCATTTATTAAAACCGCATCAACATTAAACTGCACCCTATCAAGAGACTTTTTAAGTGTCTACTCGATAGGCGGTAGGTTCATTTTTTACAAACTTTAATAATCCACTGTTTTTATAGTCTTGAATATAGGCTTCCCATTCTTTTTTAATAGGTGTTTTTCCAATGTAGTATGTAAGAAGATTATCTCATGGAATATTTGACGCTTACTTCCCAGCTCATACATCAGTAACTCATTAAATGCAGATAACGCCTGTACACGTTGCTTATTTCCAACTGTAGTGAATCATTACGCTCAATTAGGAAACTTTCAGCCAGCGATTTCTCTCCTATCAAATTTTCTCTGAAATAATTCGTGTTCATTTCTTTGCTTTAAAATTTCTAAAAATACATTAATTTTGGCATCAAAAAAGCATCGGTTTTCACACCGATGCTTTATCCATTTAACTAATGTTAATCGTTTTTGTTGCAACTGTTTGTTGAAACGCCTGATCATGCTCCACAATAACCATTGTAGGATTAAATTTTTGAATAAGCTCTTCAATCTGCATGCGAGAATAAATATCAATAAAATTTAATGGTTCATCCCAAATATATAAATGCGCTTTTTCACATAAACTTTTGGCGATAAGCAGCTTTTTCTTTTGTCCACCAGAATAATGAGATATATCTTTCTCAAATTGAATTCGGTCAAAATCCATCTTACGTAGGATGGATTTAAATAACGTTTCATCAATCTCATGCTCTTCAATAAAGTCCGATAACTGTCCCTTCAGATGAGAAGTATCTTGTTGGACATAGGAAATAATGAGTCCTGAACTTAAATTTATTGAGCCTGTATGCTGTATCGGATTTCCTAGAATTAGTTTTAGAATACTACTTTTTCCGCTTCCATTCTTTCCGTCCAATACAATTCGGTCACCTTGTTCCACTTTAAAGCTAATTGGTGTATTCACTATTTGATCATCATACTTAATAGAGACATCAGTCAAAGCAATCAATTCATTTGAATGTAATTCCAACGGTTCTAATTTTAATGACTCCGTTTTTTCAACATTTTTTAGCAGTTTTGACTTTTCCTCAATAGCTTTTTGTTGCCTTGATTGAATGTTCTTTGCTCTTTTCATCATCTTGGCCGCTTTATGTCCTACAAAACCCTTATCTAACTTAGAACCTGAATTCGTCGTTCCATTTTTGGAAGCTTCCACTTGATTAGACCAACCAGCTGACCGTTTTGAAGACTGAGTTAATCTTCCAATGTCTTTTTGTAGACGCTCATTAGTTGCCTCTTCGTGTTCCTGTTGTCTATCAAAATTTAATTTCCAAGAAGAATAGTTACCACTTTGAACTTCGATATTTGCCCTATTGATTGATAAAATATGGTCAACGCATCCATCTAAAAAGTTTCTGTCATGTGAAATTAAAATAAACCCTTTTTTCTTCCTTAAATATTCAGAGACAATTTTTCGCGCTTCCGTATCTAGATGGTTGGTTGGTTCATCAATTAATAAAAATTGACCCTCTGTTAAAAAAAGTGCAGCAAGCAAAACCTTTGTTTGTTCTCCATTTGATAATGTTTTAAATGGGCGATACATAACCTCGGCATCAACATTTAAATAGGATATTTCACGAAGATATTCCCAATCTTCGGCTTGAGGACAAATTTCTTCAAAGATTTCATAAGTATACTTATTTTTATCCGAAACGGGATAAGGGAAATAATTAAATTCTACAGAAGAAATGATTTTCCCACTATACTCATAATTCCCTAATAATAAATTAAAGAATGTTGTTTTACCTCGTCCATTTCTACCAATAAATCCGAGTTTCCAATCCGTATCTAGTTGAAAGTTTACACCTTCAAAAATATTATCAAAGCTACCTGGATAAGAAAATGTTAAATCTTGTACTTTTATCATTGACATGATAATTCCTCCTCTGTATATCAACACTTTTTACTTTTTATACAAAGTCGGTACATCCATCTATTCTAAATTTCTCCGTATATGTTTGATGGATATTAACGACTTATACGGAGTATTACATGCGTAACAATAGTGTCTGATTCGCTCATTTCTCTCTCTCCTTTATTTATTAGTTTAAGGTTACTATGAGAGAATAAAAAATCCCCCCAATTTGTAATTGGAAGGATTAGTCTTTCACTTATATGAAATAAGTTCTATTTTGCCATTGGAATCATGACAAAAAAGTATAAACTGATTTATAAAAATGGACAGACTAATCCTATATTTTGTAGTTTGAAGTTATTCATTTCAAATAAAATATAGATTAGTTAATCATTGTCCATCCATCAGTCCTCTCATCGTCGTATTATTATATTAACAAATTTTTCAATAGAATACAATGACAACAAGCAGCATCAATATCAATTCCAAATTTTTAGCGGGACATAAAATCCAAATTACACACGGTAATGGTCCGCAAGCGAGAAAAATATTATGGTTAGCGACGCATTTTGACGTTTTAGCGGCGGTATTCGCTTTGTTAGCGGCGGAACTTGATGTTTTAGCGGCGATATTCGCTTGCTTAGCGGCGCATTTTGACGTTTTAGTGGCGGTATTCGCTTTGTTAGCGGCGGAACTTGACTCTTTAGCGGCGATATTCACTTGCTTAGCGGCGAAACTTGACTCTTTAGCGGCGGTATTCGCTTAGTATGATGATGATGAGTTACCTGTTCTTTCTTTAAATCATCCATAAAAATAAGGAAGCCGCTCCAATAGTGATTAGTCACATCACACGAAGCGGTTGCCTTTGCTTCAATTTGTATAACCATCATAGATGATTTAATCCGTCGAATTTTCACGAAATGTACTCTATCTCCAATGTTTAAATTTTTTGGGTCGTCTTGATAGTTGCAAAAATGCTCATAACCATGCTGATGTATTTATTTATTACTGCCTTCATAAAGAAAAAAGGAAGCACTTAGGCTCCTTAAATAAATTTTCATTTGATTAAAAATCGGTCTAGCTAAACCCAAAACGGCAGTAACCTATTCTAAGCTGTAGCGTGTGACGACGCTATGACTTTTTTAAAGTATAGGAAACCTTAATTTGTACAAATTAATATCGAGTGTATCGCACGCTCTTATTAGGTTATGGTGTTAGTTGGCCGGCATGACTTCCCCATTTGTTACAAGGTCATTCCATCCTAGTGATCCTTTAATAGTTATTTTGTTATTCTTTAACAATTTAATTTACTTATGCTACATATAGAGGTGCTTTAATTGACCACATTCGGAAAATGCTTATTTATCACTTTCTTTGTAACACTGTTTTTATTTGCAACGATTTGGGATTATTTCAAAAATGGTAATTTGGCTTTACTTGAAAACTTTTTCTTTTCCTTTTGGGTAGCAAGTTTTTTATTCATCGCATTGCTACATAGAAGTAAAAAAGATGAAACTGGGAAGAACTAAAAATAAAAGCTTATTTCTAAAAAGCTTTTTTACTGCACATTTCCCTTATATTGTTCAATTTATCTCCATGCTGTAGCGTCTGATTACGCTGCGGCTTTTCTTATGTTAAAATTTACATAACTTACATATTGAGGTGATATTATGGAAAACAATAAATTAATCTGCAAGTCCTGCGGCGGAAATTCATTTGGCGAAGGTAAACTTGATGGTTATGCTGCCTTAAGACCAGTTGATAATTTTTTCTCTACAGGATCTCCACTTATTTATACTGTGTGTCAAAATTGCGGAGAAGTAGCTTCTATTAAAGTTACTAAACCTGAAAAATTCAAATAGTTTCGTACTGAAGCTGTAGCGTCTGCAAACGTTACAGCTTTTTCTTTTCTTCATATTGTTCAGTTACTTAAAAAATAAAACTACAAAATAGAAACCTGAACTAGTAAAAACCCAATACCCATTAACCAACCAATAAAATTACTAAGATTTAAGAAACCTAAAATTTCAATTGTATATACAAAAATTCTTTTATATAATGGCTTATTACTATAATCCGCTAATTCATCTTTTAGTTGGGCAAAGCCAATTGGAATTATAAAAAATCCTATTATTATCAGGAATATTCCTATAAATAAACCTAACATTTCTATAAAAACACCCCTTAATTAATATGTGTGCTTGAACAATTTCCTCAAATAGTGCAGTAACCTGTTTTTTTATATAAATTAATTTTCTATTTCAACCAGACTATCCATGTATGAAAAATGGCGAACAACTAGAAAAGGATGTGTAGTATGAGAATACTCAGTGGAAATCCAAAAGACGAACCATTACACTATGGAGACGTGTTTAGTATCTGAACACATCTCACTGTTAAATATGGTCAGTTCCATACAGCAAAAGCTCAACTAGGCGTCCCCGGTTTAAACTGGGGTTTTTATTTTGTCTTATTCAGAACGAAATTTAATTTTTTTCAAACTCCTTTACATGATTTATTTTAGGATAACAAATTTTCTTTTACATCGTCCCAAGTTTTCCAAGCTAAGATCCCATGATACTCTCAATTGAATAAAATTTGGTTAAAAAATTTACGGATACTAAAGCACCTTCTGTATAAACTAATTTCAGGAGGTGATTTTCAATGGCGAACAACAATCAAAACTTCAGCTCAAAAATTCCCAATGCAACTCAAAATGCAATGAACGTAGAATTTGGAAATGAGACTGATGTTAATCAAATTAGACAACAAATCCAACAAGCAGAAGCTAACAAAAAACAAGCTTCTGGTTCAAAGAACTCGATGAACGTAGAATTCGGAAATGAGACTGATGTTAATCAAATTAGACAACAAATCCAACAGGCAGAAGCTAACAAAAAATTCGCTTCTGGTCGATTTTCAAACGAAAACAATACAAAATAAGTTTAAATTAGTCATCACCCACAACCGGCAACCTTTGCCGGTTTTTTGTTTCCGAATATGAATTCCTTTTAACAAAGGTTTACTCTCAATTAAAAAAGCATAAACCAATTCGAATTGTGTAATTATACTCAAATAAGCTTTTTAATGCACATTTTCCTCAAAATGTTCAGCATTAAAATATGTTCATAGTTTTAAATCACACCTAGCTATGTTATCCTTTCATTAAATAATGCTCCAAATATTGGATGTTTAAAAATCTCTAATAACTCACTTAACAAGTACTGAAAATAACTTAGATGGTGGTGATAATTTTGAAAGGAAAATTTTTCACAGGTTTATCTTTCTTTTGTTTTATGTTGAACTTTCTTATATTTGGATTTGACTTTTTTGATTTTCTTTACGATAAAGTCATATTTACACCATTAATTATTGGAGTATTGGGTATAATAAGTGCTTTACTTGGAATTAAAGGTAATATCCGAATGATTCTTATACTGTTTAATTCGTTCTTTTCTATAGTTTTTCTATTAGCACTATTAATAGGTATATTTGGATTTCAACAACCTTAATGAGTTATTGAAGATGGGAAATCTCATCTTTTTTACTGCACATTTTCCTCATATTGTTCAGTTAATCTCTATGCTGTAGCGTCTAATCACACCGCATTTTTTATGTTATAATTTACATAAATTACATATTGAGGTGATTATTATTTTACTTATTAGAAAGCACAAATATATTTTTTACTTCGTAACAATGTTTTTATTTTCATCTATTTGGGATTATTTCAGAAAAGGTAATTGGGATTTGCTTAATAACCTCTTCTTTTCTTTATGGCTAGCGATTGTTTACGCTTTCGTAAATTGGGCGTGGGATAGTAAAAAATATGAAAAGAAATAGCAAAGTGCTCAGTAAGTCATTTTAAGTTTTCAGCGTTAACTATCTCTTCTTTAACAGATTTCGCTACCTCTGATACCCATAAAAATTATCGACATGAAACTTTTAAAACTCTCATTCGTAAAACTTCTATGGAGGTGCTGTATGAAAGATATTTTTAAAGGGATTCTAGCAGTAATCTTAGCCTTAGCTATATGGGATGGAATTAAATACATATGGAATTTTTTTATTTAAACACCAAGAAAACAGCCAATTTTTTGTTGTTTTTTCTGTTTGAACAAATGTTTTCAATCTTCTGCTGATCATTTTCTTTCCAACACGAACTAATTCAAAACCATCAGTCAATATCCAATCCGTATCAACATTTTCAATCAGCGGCATCTTTCCTAAGCGTTCTATTGCAATTTTTCGCACGCTTTGATCAAAGTCGCCACGCTTCACGATTTTAGCTAAGAATTTTGTAGCAATATCTGGATAGAAGTATGTTCGGCATTTCCAACATTCATCCAAAAAAATAACTCAGAGGTCATTCAAACCTCTGAGTTATTGCTTTTTATTTAGATAACGCCTTCATATCTGCCACAATCGTCTCAACTGGTACTTCTGTGTTACCGGAATAATCCTTCACAACAATCCCATCAGCATTGACTAAGTAAAAACTTCCCATATGTATAACTTGGTCAGAATTAGGGTCATTTCTTACGTGTGAATTAAACGATTTCATTGCAAACTGTTCAATGAATTTTTGATCATAGCCAGTTAAGAGCTGCCATTTACTTGCATCAGGCACTGAATATGATTTTAAGTAATTGGTTAAAACATCTGGTTTATCAACCTCAGGATCAACACTAAAAGCTACGATTTGATAGTCTTCCACGCCTTCATCCTGAAGTGCCTTTTGCACCTCTGTCATGTTAGACGTCATTGGTGGACAAATGGTATTACAGTTAGTGAAGATAAACATTGCTAACCATGGCTTACCTTTAAAAGTATCAAGGCTTACCTTTTCATTTTTTTGATTTGTAACCGAAAAATCTTGTACTTCTATATTCAGTTCTGGTTCAAATTTGTAACTACCACAAGCAGCTAATAGGCTACTTAAAACTAGTATCAAAACGAGCATGACACTTTTCTTTTTCATATCTTTTCCACTTCCCTTCAATTTACCATCGTTTTTAATTGTATAAATTATAGAAACTAAATACAAGATTATGAGCATATACTTCTATTTTTATATGTCGAACCTTTGTATTTTGTATGATTTTGACATATTTATATCCTGTATATTCCAAATAAATCACTCTTTTTTTAAAATTTTTTAAAGCTGTTTTTTACTATTTTGATTATTTCCCAAGACGCTATTCCAGTTGTTGTATAACAACATTTTTTTACACTTTAATATTTTCTGCCATTCAATGCCAGAATAACAATTTCCACAAAATTCTCTTTCATGTTAAAATTTTCTCCTACATTCGATATTATTATCATTAAACTATTTTAATAATATTATTCTTATCGATAAACCCATTCTCTTTTATACGATTTTTTTCTATTAAATCCTTATTATTTCTATGTTATTTCCACAAACTTAAAGAGATTAAAAATTATAAAAACTCAAAATTTAGTATTGCATTATAAGAATCTACCCCATAAAATAAGTGAATATAACGACGACTCAAAAAGAAATATGTCGTTTAAAACAGAAATATAACACTTTAGGGGGAATAATAATGGCTAACATTTCTGGGGACAAAAATATAGAATCAGTTGACTATAATGCAATTGAAGCTATGGAATCGTTCAACAAGTTCGTAAAAAAGAAGAATACCTTCCTTTTCTCGATTACAGCAGCGTTTTTATTACTTTATATTTTGCTACCAATCCTTGCTTTTCAACCTGTACTACAACAAAAAGTCTTCGGAAATATTACGGGTGTTTGGGTTTATTCAGCAGGATTATTCATTATGACGATCGTTCTTTGTACAGTATATGTAAAAAAAGCTGCTTCATTCGATAAAGCTGCAGCGGCAGTGCTTGCAGAGTATCACGCGAAAGGTGGAAAATAAATGAACTTAGTATCCGTTGGTTTCTTTTTAGCAATCGTTAGTTTAACACTTGTTGTAACATTTATCGCAGCAAAGCGTACGTCTTCTGCCGCTGATTTCTATACTGCTGGTGGTGGTCTTAAAGGTTGGCAAAACGGCTTTGCTATCGCTGGTGACTATTTATCCGCGGCCGCATTTCTTGGGGTGTCCGGTGCGATTGCTTTAACTGGTTTTGATGGTTTCTTCTTCTCTGTAGGCTATGTAGTGGCTAACTTAGTTCTTCTTTATATTATTGCAGAGCCTATGCGTAACTTAGGTCGTTATACTTTAGCTGATATGCTTACTTCACGTTTCAACGAAAAACGTATTCGCGGGGTTGCTGCGACAGGAACAATTATCATCGTAATCCTTTATATGATTGCACAATTAGTAGGTGCAGGTGCCCTTATTAAACTATTATTTGGTATTGAGTACTGGATTGCGGTTTTAATCGTAGGTGTTATGATGACTACTTATGTATTATTCGGTGGAATGACAGCTACTTCTTGGGTGCAAATTATTAAAGCTAGTCTTCTATTATTCGGGACAGGCTTATTAGCTACATTAGTATTAATTAAATTTGATTTCTCTCTTATGAAAATGTTTGATACGATCGCTGTGGATCACGGTGAAAAATTCCTTGTACCAGGGATGAAATATACAAGTACAATTGACTCTGTTTCGATGATGATGGCGCTTGTTTTAGGGACATCTGGGTTACCACATATTTTAATGCGTTTCTTTACAGTGAAAGATGCCAAAACTGCTCGTTCTTCTATTTCATGGACAACTTGGATTACAGCTATTTTCTTCTCATTAACTATTTTCTTAGGTTTTGGAGCATTAAACTTTGTAGGTATCGATAAAATCCTTGCTGAAAGTAAAGCTGGTAACACCGCTGCCCCACTTCTTGCTAATTTCTTGGGTGGTGATGTGTTAATGGCATTTATCGGTGCAGTAGCATTCGCAACCATTTTAGCCGTTGTTTCAGGTTTAGTTTTAACAGGTGCTTCTGCTATTTCACATGATATTTATGGTGAAATTATTAAAGGTGGTAAATTAACAGAAAAGCAACAAGTTGTAGCGGCTCGTACTGGCTCTATTTCTATTGCCATTGTTTCTATTATCCTAGCGTTATTTGCACAAAACTTGAATGTATCGTTTTTAGTATCCTTTGCATTTTGTATTGGTGCTTCAGCAAATTTACCTGTTATTCTTTACACAATTTACTGGAAAAAATTCAATTCAACAGGTGCTATAGCAGCAATGGTAACTGGTTTAGTATCATGCTTAGTTTTAGGTGCTATGGGTCCTAATGTATGGAGCCCGGTTGAAGGTGCGGCCATCTTTGTTGGAAATCCTATCGTACCTTTAGCAGTACCAGCAGTTATTACAATTCCACTTGGTTTTATCGCCGGTTACTTAGGCTCTGTTCTATCTTCTAGCAAAGTACCACAGGAAGAAGCAGATCGCATTTATAAAGAAATTCGCGTTAAAGCAAATACAGGGGTATCTGTTTCTGACGTTTCTCATTAATTTCGCGCTTTTCACAATCCATATTATTACAACAATGTCTATCAATATTCCTATCACATTAATAAAAATATCAGGTTAAAAAACTCGATTTCCGATCGAGTTTTTTAATTTTTTATTACAAAAAATTTACCAATTAACTTATTGAACAATACTATTCACTTCTCAAAAAAACGAAAAAAAACAATTTCCACAAAGTAAATAGTGTTTATTTTTTTAGAAAAAAACGACCATTTTTTCAAATTGCAACCCCTTTTTTTGCTCCAAAATCCAGAGTTGACCTAACTCCATTTATATATCCGAATTTTCTATCCCCCTTTTATTTCTATGCTTTGTCACGTATTTTCTCTTTCAAGATCTTTTTTCTGAAAATTATTTTTTTATAATTTTTCTGAAATGTATTGCAATTTTGTGAACTCTTTCATAAAATGAAGATGTGAATTCACTAAACTAGCAAAATTTAGTCTTTAAGCAGGAAAAATAAACACAAAATGGGGAATGTTAATGGCGAACAATCAAGCAAACAAGGGCGTCGTGATTGACTATGATGCAATTGCAAATCAAGAATCATTTAAAGTGCTTGTACGAAAAAAGAATTCATTTCTTTGGTCAATGACTGTAATCTTTTTAGCAGCTTACATGTTGTTACCAATTCTTACTTCGTACACGACAATACTACACCAAAAGGCATTTGGGGAAATTACTTGGGTGTGGGTATATTCAGCAGGATTATTCATCATGACATGGGGGCTATGTCACATATATGTAGCAAAAGCGAATAGCTTTGATAAAGAGGCAAAGGCGATTATCGCTGAATACGAGAATGGAGGTGGCCGCTGATGACTAACGGAATGAGCTTTACAGCGATTTTCTTCTTCGTAGCCATTGTTGGTTTAACATTAGTTATTACATGGTGGGCATCTAAACGAACTTCTTCTGCAAGTGATTTCTACACTGCGGGCGGTGGATTAACAGGCTGGCAAAATGGACTAGCCATCGCTGGTGACTACTTATCTGCAGCTTCTTTCTTAGGGATTGCCGGAGCAGTAGCATTATTTGGATTTGATGGATTCTTCTTCTCTATTGGTTATTTAGTAGCTTACTTAGTGGTATTATACATCGTTGCTGAGCCATTACGTAACCTAGGTAAATTCACATTAGCTGACATGATCACTGCGCGTTTCGACAGCTCTAAAGTTCGTGGTACAGCAGCTTTAAGCACTATTACAATTGTTTTATTCTACATGATTGCACAACTAGTTGGTGCAGGAGCACTTATTCAATTACTTTTAGGAATCGACTATTGGGTTGCAGTGTTAATCGTAGGTGTTATGATGACAACTTACGTATTATTCGGCGGTATGACTGCAACATCTTGGGTACAAATTATCAAAGCTTGTCTTTTAATGTTGGGTACTGTCATTATTTCATTCTTAGTATTAAAAGAGTTTGGCTTTAGCATCACAACGATGTTTAAAGAAATGGAAACTGCTACTGATAGCGGTGCAGCTTATTTGAATCCAGGTCTTAAATATCAAAATGGTATTGATACAATTTCAATGTTAATCGCTTTAGTATTAGGTACAGCTGGTCTTCCACATATCCTAATGCGCTTCTTTACAGTAAAAGATGCGAAAACTGCTCGTTCCTCAGTAATTTGGGCTACTTGGATTGTAGGTATCTTCTACATTCTAACAATCTTCTTAGGCTTCGGTGCAGCTAAATTCGTTGGTAAAGAAGAGATTATTGCTGCAAACGCTGCAGGTAACATGGCTGCTCCTCTTCTTGCAGAAGCGCTTGGCGGAGACATCCTATTCTCATTCGTATGTGCGGTAGCTTTCGCAACAATCTTAGCGGTAGTAGCTGGTCTTGTACTTTCTGGAGCATCTGCCCTTTCACATGATATTTACGGTCAAATCATTAAAAAAGGGAACGTTACAGAGAAAGAGCAAGTACTTGCAGCTCGAATCGGTTCAATCACAATCGCTATTATTTCAATTCTTTTAGCACTTGGTGCACAAACATTAAACGTAGCGTTCTTAGTATCACTTGCGTTCTGTATTGCAGGTTCAGCTAACCTACCTGTAATCATCTATACAATCTATTGGAGACGCTTTAATACAGCTGGTGCTGTAACGGCAATGTTAACTGGTTTAATCTCTGCATTAGTACTTGTTGCAGTTTCACCAAACATCTGGAATCCAGTTGAAGGAAAAGCAATTTTCGTTGGGAATCCGTTAATTAATTTAACGAATCCAGCTATTATCTCTGTACCACTTGGCTTCCTAGGAGGTTTCATCGGAACATTACTTTCTAAAGAATCAGATGCCAAAAAATATCGTGAAGTGGAAGTTAAAGCAAACACAGGTATTTCTGTACAGGATGTATCTCACTAATAATATGACAACGGCCTCGTAAGTTACATACTTACGAGGTTTTACTTTTTCTTGGCTCATCACCAAGTTTGAGATGGGAGTGGAGGCTGAACGACTCCTTAGGGATCAGCGTACAGACTAGCTCAAACGAAGCAGCTTATCAGACGCCCAAGGAAAGCCGCCCAGTCGGAACGGAAATCACCCTTGCTTTGCCTTTTCCTTCCGTTTTCGGTACTATATTTACAAATGACAGTTGGAGGTAAGGTAACATGACACAATCAAAAGCAAAAAAGAAGCGCATGCATGAAAAACGCACCCAAGGGAAAGACGTTGAAAAAAATCGTCAATTCTCCCCTTTCAGCACACATGAGCGTCTAACGAAAACTAAAAAAGAAAGCATCGAACAAAATTTCACAAAGCATAGAAAACCCAACCACTCAGATGATTATTAGTGGTTGGGTTTTGCTTTTAATGAGACATCTAGATGTTTATAAGTACTACGTTCTGGATTGAACTACTCCCACTTCGCTAACTTAGAAGTGGGAGATTCCTAAGAACACCTCCGTAACCGAAAGTTTGGATTAGGATATCCCCGAAGTTCCTGCGGTTAGAAGTCTTATCGCTTCATTTTTAAGAAATTGTCCTGCGTTAATATTTCAAACATGATGTGTTCCACAGGGTGGGCTTTTAGTGATATTACTATTTTTATCAGCGATGTTTGATGCTTTATCAGCGATTTTAACTCTTTTATCAGCGGTTCTGGCTCTTTTATCAGCGATTTTGAGGTTTTTATCAGCGATTTTGAGGTTTTATCAGCGGTCCCAGCTCTTTTATCAGCGATGTTGAGGTTTTATCAGCGGTTCTGGCTTCTTTATCAGCGATGTTCGAGGTTTTATCAGCGATTCCGACTCTTTTATCAGCAATGTTTGAGGTTTTATCAGCGATTCCAGCTCTTTTATCGGCGATGTTGAGGTTTTATCAGCGGTCCCGGCTCTTTTATCAGCGATTCTGGTCCTTAAAAAAACACAGCTGCTCTAAAAAAAGCAGCTGTGTTTTTTGTTATAAATTATAAA
Organism: Lysinibacillus sp. G4S2; assembly: GCF_030348505.1. Lineage (NCBI taxonomy): Bacteria > Bacillati > Bacillota > Bacilli > Caryophanales > Bacillaceae > Lysinibacillus > Lysinibacillus sp. G4S2. The sequence goes on from NZ_JAUCFJ010000002.1 coordinate 2,805,318, forward strand.
ATATTGTCGTATTTCTTGTGATGATGCGCGCCGCTTCCTGCGTTGTAATCCCCTTGATTGAAGCGATAACCTCCATGGAATGATTCATCATCCATGGAGACGTCCGTTTATTGTCAAAGGGATCTTCAAATGGCCACGGTCCATCGGTTTCTACCATCATCAGCTCAATTGGGTATTTTTTGATAACCTGTTGAATCTCCGTCTCATACGTACAATCAGGCGTTACAGAAATGAAATACCCATTTTGAATCATTCGTTCAATCACTTCCTCATCGCCTTTAAACCAATGGAAATGTGCTTTCTTTACATGATGCTTTTCCAACAAATCACAAGCAATAGCCGCATCCTCATAAACAGCATGTAAAATAATCGGTTTATTTAGTTCCTTCGCCAGCAAAATAAACCGTTCTAACAATTCCATATACGGGCGATCATCAACTGCCTTCTCTTGTTTCAAATAATAAGGTAACCCTACCTCACCAATAGCTACCGTATCATGAGCATGTTGGCGGATCCAATCGAATAATGCCTCTTCTTCCATAGCACTTGGTAACGCTTGTTCAGGATGAAAACCAAACGCCGCCTTTACCTTTGCAAAGGTTTTCGACAACTTCAACGTTTTTTCACACGATTCAATATTCATGCTAACAGCAATGACATGTTCAGCTTCCTCTAGCAAAGTTGGTACTTCATTCTCCAAATACTGATCTAAATGAATATGCGCATCAATCAACATTCGCGTCATCCTTTTCTTCTTTTAAGTAAGTAAATAACTGTTGCTTTAATGCTGTAAATGTTGCGGAATGGCGGATTTCCTCTTGTCGTGGCCTCGCAAAAGGTACAATAATTTCCTTTTTAATCGTAGCTGGTCGTTTCGTTAAGACAATGATGCGATCCGCTAAAAAAAGTGCTTCCTCGATACTATGAGTAACAAATACAATAGATTTTCGATATTCCTCCCATATCGATAAAAGCCACGCCTGCATTTCAAGCCTTGTAAACTCATCAAGTGCAGAGAACGGCTCATCTAAGCATAAAATGGGCTTGTCACTGACAATTGCACGGATAAATGATACCCGTTGTTGCATACCGCCAGACAGCTCATTTGGATACGCATTTTTAAACGATGCGAGTCCTACTTTGTCTAGCCATTCCTTGGCACGTTCAATATTCGGTTTTTGCTGAAGCTCCTCAACGATCGTGACATTTTCTACTATCGTACGCCAAGGCAGTAAACATGGTTGCTGAGGCATATAGCCAATCGTTCCTCTTTTTTGCTGGATATCGGTACCGTTTAATAAGATAGCTCCCTTATCAATAGAAGTCACACCACCAATTAATTGAAAGAGTGTGCTTTTTCCACTTCCTGACGGACCAATAATCGCCACAAATTCCCCGTCCTTCACTTCAAAAGATAAATTACGAATGACTGGAAGGGAATCAAAGGATTTATCAATGTTTTGAATGCTGAGCATGTAGGCCTCTCCCCTTCACAACGAGCTTTTCTAATAATCGAATAGCACTAAATAATAATAAACTTAAAATTACAATGGCAAAAATCGCTACAAACACACGATCTGTTCGAAATGAAGATTGTGCCAATGTCATATAGACACCAATCCCCTTTTTCGCACCTAGCCATTCTGCAATGACCGCTCCCATAACGCTATAGGTTGCCGCGATCTTAATGCCTGAAAAAATCGCTGGATACGCATACGGCCATTCAAGTTTCCAAAAGGTTTGTGCTTTCGTTGCACCGACCATCTCAAAATAATGTTTCAGCTCTGGTGAGGTTTGACGAAAGCCATCCATTGCCGAGATCACAATTGGAAAAAAGCACACGAGACAAATAATAATAAGCTTTGGCAATAAACCAAATCCAAACCAAATGATTAATAGCGGTGCTAGGACGAGCACAGGAACATTCTGTGACATAATGAGAATAGGATAAAATAGCTCCCGAATAAACGTAAAACGATGTAATAACACGGCAACCGTTAGCCCGCACAATATCCCGATAGCAAGACCTAGAAGTGCTAATTGAACAGTTGCAAACGCATGCGGCAAGAACGTTTCATACGATTGAAAGCCTTCTTTCAAAATGGCACTTGGTGCAGGCAATAGCCAATGTGGAACATCTGCCAAACGGACAATTAGTTCCCATATGAATAAGAGGAAGGCGATAAAAATTATCGTCCTTCCTTGTTTGATTACCGACTTCATCACTGATATTTCTCCGTTAACGTACCCATTGTAATACCTGATGGCTGATATAAAATTTTCACTTGAGTAATGACATTAATAGCACCAAGTTCTATCATCTTATCATTCATTTTTTCGATGATTTGTAATAAAGTCGATAGCTCACCCTCCATTGTCGTTTCTAATGGATGAACTTCATATTTCACCCCTGATGCGTCTATAACGGCAATCGCTGCATCGACAAATGGAATAACATCTTCATATTTTTCAGTTTTCGGGATAATTTGTACACTAATTAATGAGTTTGCCATGTTATTTTGTCTCCTTTTTCGGTAAAAAGTCATTTGTAAATGCTTGTTCTGCGTTAAATTCGCCCTCTAAAACTTTGTTGTCGGCCATCCATTTTGCGTAGTTCTCCCAGACAGTTAGCTTTTGCTCGCCCCAGTGCGCCGCATCGTCTTGATACTTATCTGCTAGCCATTCCTGACTTTTATGCACGAGGTCTTTATCTAAGTCAGGTACCGCTTCTAATAAAATATCAGCCGCCTCACTCGGATGACTTATCGCATATTCATAGCCCTTTGCTGCAGCAGCGACAAATGCTTTGACTGTATCCGGATCATCCTTAATCATTTTTTCATTTGTAGCAAGTACAGGTGTGTAATAATCTAACTGATCACTATAATCTGTTAAATAAAGCATGTTCAATTTTTCACCACGAAGTTCTGCTTCAATCCCTGTCCATGCATAATAAATCCAGGCAAAATCAATATCTTTTTTCATCATTGTGAAGAAATCCAAATCACCTGCATTGACAATATCTAACTTATTAATATCCGCATTTTCTGTTTGCATAAGTGATTGTAGGACAGCCTTTTCAAGTGGTGCACCCCAGCCACCATATGTTTTACCTTCAAAATCCTTCGGTGACGTAATCCCTTTAGATGCAGTGGATGCAAAGCCAGAAGTATTATGTTGAATAATCGCTGCAATCGATACTAAAGGTACATCCTGCACACGTGCCTGTGTAATCCCTTCTTGGTAGCTTACGCCAAACTGAGCCTTACCAGACGCCACTAGTTGATCTGCACCCGTTTCGCCAGGTAATAAAATTTCAACATCTAAGCCCTGTTCTTTAAAGTAGCCAAGTTTTTCCGCTACATATAAACCTGTATGATTTGTATTCGGTGTCCAATCTAGCACGACCGATACCTTTTTTAATGCATTCGCATCGTTTTTATCCTTTGTCTCCTCTTTTTTGCTACAACCCACTAATGTTAAAAGTGTAGCCATCAGAATCAATAACCATTTTTTCATGTTTAATCCTCCCAGTAAGTAATGTGAAAGTGTTCATGAATGAATGTTTCCACCAGAAGAAAGCGTATTCACAATTAGTATGTACCCAAGGCTTGCACATACAACAAAAACATAAAAAAACGCCCAGGATTCCTCCCAGACGTTTTACAATCAGTATCAAAAACTTTCTTTTTTTTGAATAGATGTTCCCTACGCTGGTACGAGCCAAATCAGGTTCAAAGGGTCAGCGTCTATCGGACACAATCTCAGCTGGCAACTACCAGTCCCCCTACATTCTTTCCATATGAACTTTTCGTGATTATTATACCCATATCTATCTGTAAATGACAAGGGTCTCTTTACTAAAAGCGCTGTAAATATAATTTAACAGCCCCATCTCTCTCTTCAAGAGTTCCATCTTCTAAAATATATTTTTCATTTACCCCAAATAACTGCAATGTCCCTTCTTTTGTAAAACGTGGATTAAAGAGAACTAGTTGAACATCTTTAAAGTCGGGAAGCGATGATAAAGAGCCATCTTCTACTTTGTATAACTTAAATCGAGATTTATCCTCATTTGGTACAAACTCATTTAGAGCAAGTTTATTCTTGTAGACAGCTAAAGAAAAAGCCTTTTTACCATCAATCTTATGGTAAGATCCATCTACTAAATCAACATAACCTGTCTCTAAGCTTTTTCCATTTTTAAAGGAAGCATAAATTTTTTGGTCGGTAAGTGCAATGTCCAACGTTCCTTTAAAAGGTAATTCGTATTGCTTCTCTTTTTCTGTTCCAACATCATAGAGCGTAAAGCGCACCACTTCTTCACCATCTTTTTTAACGACTTCTGGTATAAGCAACTGATTATCCTGGTAAATCGGCTGACTTACTGAACTATTATCAAAGAATTGTTTATATTGTTTTACCTCGTTTGTACGTAAATTCGTCAAGCTATAAATAGTTTGACCTTTTTTTGTATCATTTTTATCTGTCAATAGTATATCATCATCTAAATCTATAAAAGAACTAGTAGAAAATTCTTTGACCTCTAACGTCTCCCTATTTTTAACGAAAACATCCTCCTCTTTACCATCACCCATCCAAACAAGCCAGTTTTCATTCACGAGAATCTTTGAAATAGGCGATTCACCCTTCATCTCAACTTTTTCAATTTGTGTATCGATTGCATAAGAATAAATGTTACCTCCTTCGTAGTAAAAGAAAGAGTTTGTTGCATCATCAAATATAGCTGTGAATAACGTTTCAGTAGAACGACCTGGTATACTAATTTCTTCATAAGTTCGATCAGTTACTTGCGAAACAATCAATTGTTCTATACCGTCTTCTATAAATGGATAACTTAGCAAGATTGTAAGAGCCAAGGCTGAAACTCCAACTACTACAGGCTTCCACCCATGTTTTTTTACAGGCTGTTGCTGCTGGACAAATCTATCATGCGCCGCCGATAAGATTCCTTCTTTTTTCTGGGTGGTTAATTCTATATTGTCGGGTATTATATCCTTCAATCGTTCATGTAAATTCGTTTCCATTATAAAACCCCTCCTTTTCCAATTGAATGCCTACCCGTTTTCTCCCCCTTGCTAGCCTTGTCTTCACTGTGTTAACGGAACATTGTAAAACTAATGCAATGTCGTTCACCGAAAGTTCATCATAATAATAAAGCCAAAGTACTTCTCGATATTTTGTTTCTAATGTAGTAATAGTGTCAGCAATAACATCTATCTCTTCTTTCTTTAAAATTTCTGATTCCGCTGAAATTGAGGTATCACGCTTTTTAAAAAAACTTGTCAATTCAGTTTTTCTATACGCCCAACTTTTAAAGTAATTATGACATTCGTTCACGACCATACGATATAAGTATGTTTTTACACTAGAACGCCCTTCAAATTGCTCCATTTGAATGTAATATCGAATAAACACTTCTTGCACAATATCCTCTGCTTTCTCTTTACTTTTTACATATGTATAAGCTAGTCGTAGTAAGTAATTACCGTATAAATCCATAGCTTCACGTAGCTGTGCATCTCTTTGTTGTTTTTCCAACGTATATCCTCCCTTCATTCGATTGTATAAGTTAGACAAAGCACAAAGCTTGTTGGTTTCAATTTACATAAAAAAACCCAGCTCTCAAAAAGAGCATGGGCTAGAAAATTACTTTTATTTTTCTTCTTTTTTGGATGTTAATACGTGTGAAATGGCACCGTCTGTCGCGATATCTACTTTAAAGGAGCCGTTTGAATGGCGGTCTGCTCGAGTCAATGCTTGTACATCGAGGATTTCTTGCCCACCTTTTTCGGTTTCGATGATTAGCTGTTCCTCATCAGTAGCCTTCACTACAGCCACGATACGATGTGGGTTCGCTTTTAACTCTGTTAACACTTTTAAGCCGCGTTTAGCACGACTTGTCATTTCTACCTCAGCTACATTCATTTTCTTCACAGCACCACGTTGTGTCACAATCACAACGTATTCAGTGTCATTTGGCTGTAATACATTGACACCGACTAACGCTTCTCCCTCTTTCAGTGTAATCCCTTTGACGCCACCTGTTTTTACGCCTGTTACTGGTAATTCCTCAATTGGGAAGCGGATTGAATAGGCTGTATCAGTCGTTAATAATAATTCCACCTCGTCTGACACGAAATCTACAAAAATCATTTCATCGCCTGTTTTAACATTCATCGTTTTAATTGGCTTTGAATAACGAGTTACCGCATAATCTGCTAAAGGTGAACGTTTAATTTGTCCATCTTTCGTTGCCGTTAAGACATACGTATTGGCCTGTTCAAATGTCTCAAATCCGTATACAGCAATAATGGATTCATCTTCTCCAGTCGGCACAATACTTGAAATATGCTGACCAAGATCCTTCCAACGTATATCTGGTAGCTCATGGACAGGCTGATAAATGTAATTACCTCGATTTGTGAACAGCAGTAGATGATGCTGTGTATTTAAATTTGCTTCATACAATAAATAATCGGAATCCTTCATCGCAAAATCCTGACCGTTCGAGGCGGCATGTGAACGTGTAGATGTACGCTTAATATAGCCATCCTTTGTGACAGTCACTACGACCTCTTCACTTGGGACAAGAACATCTAAAGTAATTTTAATTTCTTCAATTTCTTGTTCAATTTTTGAACGACGTGGTTCTGCAAAACGCTTTTTAATATCAAGTAATTCTTGTTTAATAACGCGTATAAGCTTAGCTTCACTATTAAGAATACCTTCAAGCTTGGCAATAAGTTTATTTAATTCATCCTGTTCATTGCGAAGCTCCGTTATATCTGTATTTGTTAAACGGTATAATTGCAAGCTCACGATTGCCTCTGATTGCACTTCTGTAAAGTCGAACTTCACCTGTAAATTCGTTTTCGCATCTCGTTTATCATTTGAGGAACGAATTGTTGCAATGACTTCATCTAAAATGGACAGTGCCTTAATCAAACCTTCAACGATATGCGAACGATCTTTAGCCTTTTGCAAATCATAAATAGAGCGGTTCGTCACAACTTCCTTTTGATGGGCAATATAAGAATCCAGTAACAATGGCAATGTCATCATTGTCGGTCGACGATTATGAATTGCGATCATATTAAAATTATAGGCTACTTGTAAATCAGTTGTTTTGAACAAGTATTGTAAAATCCCTTGTCCTGGAACATCTTTTTTCAGCTCAATGACAACGCGTAGGCCTGTACGATCTGATTCATCGCGAATTTCTGCAATTCCTTCAAGTCGTTTATCCACGCGCTGCTCATCGATTTTCTTCACAAGATTTGCTTTATTGACATCATACGGTAATTCCGTAATAACGATTTGCTCTTTGCCACCTTTAATTGGCTCCACGACTGCTTGAGCGCGCACAATTATTTTACCGCGGCCAGTTTCATATGCCTTTTTAATGCCATCGACACCTTGAATAATACCACCAGTTGGGAAATCAGGTCCTTTAATCACCGTCATTAATTCATCAACCGAGGTATTTGGGTTATCTAAACGCATTAGAACCCCGTCTAGCACCTCATCTAATGCATGAGGAGGGATGTCTGTCGCATAACCGGCTGAAATCCCCGTTGAGCCGTTAACTAGTAAATTCGGGAAACGAGCTGGTAAAACAGTTGGCTCCATATCCTGATCATCAAAGTTTGGCACAAATTCAACGGTCTTCTTGCCAATATCACGTAGCATCTCCGCTGCAATAGCAGAAAGTCTTGCCTCTGTATAACGCATCGCTGCCGGAGGGTCACCATCAACAGAGCCGTTATTACCATGCATTTCAATGAGCATATGACGCGCCTTCCAATCCTGACTCATACGCACCATTGCTTCATATACGGAGCTGTCACCGTGTGGATGATAGTTACCAATAACATTACCGACTGTTTTTGCTGATTTACGGAATGGTTTATCGTTCGTATTGCCCTCTGTAAACATTGCATATAAAATACGACGTTGCACAGGCTTAAGACCGTCACGTGCATCAGGCAACGCGCGGTCTTGAATAATATATTTACTATAGCGACCAAAGCGGTCACCCATTACTTCTTCTAAAGGTAAATCTTGAAACTTTTCTGTACTACTCATGCTTGGTCCTCCTCTTGTTGGATGAATTCATTATCTAAAATATTCGAATCATCCTCCATACCGAAGTCTACATTCGCTTCGATCCATTTACGACGCGGCTCTACTTTATCGCCCATTAATGTTGTGACACGTCTTTCAGCACGTGCACCATCCTCAATCGTTACACGAATTAATGTACGCGTTTCTGGGTTCATCGTCGTATCCCACAGCTGGTCAGCATTCATCTCACCAAGACCTTTATAACGCTGTAATATGTAACCCTTTCCAACTTTTTTAATGGCCGCTTGTAAATCATTTTCGGTCCAAGCATATTCAATGACTTCTTTTTTACCTGTGCCTCTAGATATTTTATAAAGTGGTGGTAATGCGATAAATACCTTTCCTGCTTCAATTAATGGTCGCATATAACGATAGAAGAACGTTAGTAGCAACACTTGAATATGCGCTCCGTCAGTATCCGCATCGGTCATAATAACGACTTTATCATAGGAAGAATCCTCGACAGAGAAATCTGTTCCAACGCCTGCACCAATGGCATGAATGATCGTTGAAATCTCTTCATTTTTCATAATGTCCTGAAGCTTTGCCTTTTCCGTATTAATAACTTTACCACGCAATGGTAAAATCGCTTGGAACGTACGATCTCGCCCTTGTTTAGCAGAGCCTCCTGCAGAATCACCTTCGACTAAATACAGCTCGTTTTTCGCAGCATTTCGAGATTGTGCTGGTGTTAGTTTTCCAGAAAGAATCGTACTGCCTTTTTTGCTTTTCTTGCCGTTTCGAGCATCTTCACGAGCTTTACGAGCCGCTTCACGCACTTGCTGCGCACGAATAGCTTTACGCACAAGAGATGCAGACAATTCAGCATTTTCCTCCAGCACATATAAAATTTGCTCCGAAACAACACTATCTACCGCCGAACGAGCCTCACTCGTCCCGAGCTTACCCTTCGTTTGGCCTTCGAATTGTAGTAAATGCTCTGGAATACGAACAGAAACAATCGCCGCTAAGCCTTCTCGAATGTCTGTTCCTTCTAAATTTTTATCTTTATCTTTTAACAGACCAATTTTTCGTGCATATTCATTGAAAACACGTGTTAACGCTGCTTTGGCGCCTGTTTCATGTGTTCCACCATCGCGCGTACGTACATTGTTAACGAATGAAAGAATTGTTTCTGAATAGCCGTCGTTGTACTGGAAGACGAATTCTACTTCAATTTCGTCTTGAATCCCTTCCACATACTTTACAGGATGAAGTACATCTTTTTCTTCATTCAAATACGCAACGAAAGCTTCAATGCCGTTCTCGTAAAAGAAAACATCACCTTTGCCTTCCTCGCGTTCATCGATTAACTCAATTTTTAAGCCTTTTAATAAAAATGCTGACTCACGTAAACGTTCTGCAAGCGTATCATAATTGTATTTTGTTACAGAGAAAATCGTGTCATCTGGTAGAAAATGGACAAGTGTTCCTGTTTGTTTCGTTTTTCCAATTTGTTCAAGCGTTGTAACTGGATGACCACCGTTTTCAAAACGTTGTCGATACTTATTGCCGTCGCGGTGAATCGTTACTTCTAAAAAAGTTGATAAAGCATTTACAACTGAAGAACCTACACCATGTAAGCCACCGCTCGTTTTATAGCCGCCTTGTCCGAATTTACCACCAGCATGTAAGACCGTAAAGATAATTTCAGGAGTTGGTTTACCCATCTTATGCATCCCTGTAGGCATTCCACGGCCGAAGTCTCGAACGCTGATACTTTGATCTTTATGAATAGTGACAATGATATGAGAACCAAAGCCAGCCAGTGCTTCATCCACCGCATTATCTACGATTTCATAAACTAGGTGATGAAGTCCACGGCCATCTGTAGAACCGATATACATGCCGGGTCGTTTCCGTACCGCTTCTAATCCTTCTAATACTTGAATGGCGTCATCATTATAGACGCTTGGTGACTGTTTATTCGCCAAAAAATTCCCCTCCAAAAAACAAACGCATGTTCTATTTATGTTCTCTTCCTAATAATAATAGCATTTCCTGTCAATAGCTAGTGACAGGCCCAAAAAAATTTTAAAATTCCCTCACAGCTTGGTCGTTTTGATCTGTTTACCAGAAGGAAAAAGAGTTGTCCTTTTCCTTAACGCATGGCACTATGCTTTAGTTGCATAAATACAACGACATATAGCTCCTTCTAGTCATTACTCTTATTCAAAATGATAACAGAAGCATTTGAATATCCACTGAAAAATATACAAGTACATAAATATAAGAATGGGTTTCTTCTGTCTAAAGAAGATTTATACTACTAGCTTATTCTAGAAATTAAAGATAGACTTCTATTCTACCAAATGAATGGATGATTGACAAAATTGCCTTTTTACCTATATTTTTAGAAAGGACTTCGGGCTGACTTGTCGAATCGTGTCAAAAAGCCTAACCTCAACTCAATATGCATATAAAAACCCTTAAAAATTATTATCTTTTGTATTGAATTCAAGATACACTAGGAAATCTCCTTCATGACATTGTAGATTAACGAGAAAAAGTGTAAAATACTTGTTACATATTATTAGTACCAAGTGATAATTAAATGAAAGGAGTCCAGCTATGTTAAATGGACTTATTATTTTATGTGCTTATCTAATCGGCTCTATACCTTCAGGATTATGGATAGGCAAAATTTTTTATAAAACAGATATTCGTGAACATGGTAGCGGGAATTTAGGGGCGACGAATACATTCCGTATTTTAGGGAAAAAAGCAGGAATAGTTGTTACAGTTATGGATGTTTTAAAAGGTACAGCAGCAGTATTACTCGTTGCACTGCCAGTATTTTCGGATGTATCAATTCACGCATTAATCCTTGGACTTGTAGCGGTTGTTGGTCATATGTTCCCTATCTTTGCGAGTTTCCGCGGTGGAAAAGCTGTGGCAACATCAGCAGGAGTCCTCTTAGGATATACATGGCCCCTATTTGTCTTACTATTTATTACTTTTTTCGTTACATTAAAACTAACGAAAATTGTCAGCTTAACTTCTATGATTGCCGCTTTAGTAGCACTAATTTATTCAATCGTTTATTATTTTGTTACAGGTGATATTGCGTTAGGTTTTTTAGTAGCATGTTTATTTAGCTTTATCATTTATCGTCACCGAGCGAATATTGGCCGCATTAAAAATGGGACCGAACCAAAGGTGAAATGGCTGTAGCAAAGAGAGGAGCATTCTATTGAATATTTTACTAACAGATGAAGCCCTGCAATGGTTTAAACGAGAGATGGAAGTAGAAACAGGAGATACGATTCGTTTTTATGCAAGATATGGTGGTTCCAGTCCTTTTCACGAAGGCTTTTCTCTTGGTATGACACGTGAAGAACCAATCGAAATCGGTGTAAAGACCGTAATAGATGGTATCACCTACTACATCGATGAAAAAGATTTATGGTTTTTCAATGATCACAATTTACATGTAGATATTGATGCTACAATAGACGAATTAAAGTATGATTATCGTAAATAAAGCAGTGTTTCCTTCGTTTACTCGGGGGAAATACTGCTTTTCTTTTTAATCCAAAGATTTATATGAATTCAATTCCATACTTGGTTTATCTCTTCTGAAAGTTGTGCATTCTAGAGGTGTGAACACAAACTTGAGGAGGAAAGAAAAATGTCAATTTCTAAAGCAACGAATACCTCCCAATCAACTTCAAACAATGACCTACTGTCTAGCTCACTTTCTCAAAATATGAAGGTGATTAAAAATACACTGGGGAATAGTAATGACATTATTATACGAGAAATTACGCTTGGTACAGCTGAAAAAAATACACAAACAAGTGAAATTATGATTGGTAAAGCTGAACAACATGCAATGGTCATTATCAATATTGATGGTTTATCCGATAAAACAATCATTTCTGATTCTGTGATTGATAAGCTGATGCAAGAAGTTGAAGAAGCTCAAGACACAGACGTAGAGACCATAAAAGAGTATGTAAAAGAATCTTGTTTAACAGTCGGCGATGTCAATGAAATTTTGAATTTCACAACACTGTACGATTCTATTTTGAATGGAGATACCGTCATCTTATTAGATGGTGTTACAACTGGCATAGCCACTAGTACAAAAAGTGCAAAAGATAGAGCTATTACTGAACCATCAACAGAATCCGTTATTAGAGGTCCACGCGAGTCCTTTACAGAAACTTTACGTACTAACACGGCTCTTATCCGTCGAAAAATTAAAAGTCCAAATCTCTGGATAAAGTCCCGTGTTATCGGAGAGGTCACTAAAACGGATGTTGCTGTTATGTATTTAAACGGCATTGCCAATGACAAAATCGTGGCCGAGGTTCTTTCTCGATTAGATCGCATTAATATAGACGGAATTTTGGAAGGTGGCTATATCGAAGATTTTATTCAAGATTCTAAATTCTCTATATTCCCAACTGTCTATAATACTGAACGACCCGATGTCATTGCGGGAGAATTATTAGATGGTAAAGTTGCTATTTTAGTGGACGGTACACCATTTGTCTTAGCTGTACCTGCACTTTTTACAACCTTTTTACAATCTGCTGAAGATTACTATCAAAATTGGTTCATTAGTTCTTTAGTGCGCATATTAAGATTTTTTGGTGTTGGCCTTGCGTTAATGGCACCTTCTCTCTATGTGGCCATCACAACTTTCCATCAAGAAATGCTACCAACACCGATGCTCATCAGTATTGCGTCTCAACGAGAAGGAGTCCCCTTCCCCGCAGTTGTCGAAGCACTCATGATGGAGATTGCCTTTGAGATATTACGAGAAGCGGGTCTTCGAATGCCAAGAACTATTGGACCAGCAGTATCTATTGTAGGAACTTTAGTCATCGGTCAAGCCGCTGTAGAAGCAGGGATTGTATCAGCTGTAATGGTCATTATTGTAGCACTAACAGCTATTTGTAGTTTCTTGTTCCCCGCTTACGGCTTATCTAATACCATTCGTCTTTTACGTTTCCCATTAATGATATTAGCAGCGATGTTAGGCTTATTCGGAGTGATGTTTGGTATGATGATCATCATTATTCACTTATGTAGCATACGAACTTTTGGTGTTCCTTATTTAAGTCCATTTGGGCCATTAATCTTAAAGGATCAAAAAGATGCCTTAGTCTTGTTTCCTCGCAGAGCTCTATTGACTCGACCGCGTTTAATTAGTCAAAAAAACAATGTAAGAGGGCATAAATATTTTAGTGTTAAAAAAAGGAATTAAAGAATGTGTAAGCGAGGAATAGACCATGTCAAAATTTAAAACTATATGCTTACTTTTGATTGTTTCTTTATTTTTAAGTGGTTGCTGGAGTAAACGAGAACTCAATGAATTAGCAATTGTCTCGGCACTAGGAATAGATAAAGTAGATGATGAATTCGATGTAACTGTTCAAATAGTGGTTCCTGGTGAAATTTCATCTAAAGCTCCTACTAGTGGGCGATCACCTGTTATTACCCATCATGCAAAGGGCAAAACTATCTTCGAAGCTATCCGAAAAATGACAACATTATCGACAAGGAAGATTTATTTTGCCCATACACAAGTAGTTATTTTGGGGGATGATTTGGCGAAAGAAGGAATTGGCGAGGCATTAGATTTAATTTCTAGAGATCATGAATTCAGAAATGATTTCGATGTTATCATTGCTCACGAGGCAACTGCAAAAGACGTCTTAAATATATTAACACCCGTTGAAAAAGTACCTGCTAATAAAATTATTAATTCACTTAGGACATCTCAAAAAGCTTGGGGTTCTACGATTTCCATTAATATTGATGAATTAGTAAGTACTTTAAGTAGTAACGAAAAAAGTCCACTCATCCCTGCCATTGAAATACAAGGGGATGCAGCATTAGGAATGAGTAAAGCCAATATTAATAAAGTAGAAACGCCAGTGATATTAAAGTATGCCGGATTAGCAGTATTCAAAGGAGATAAATACGTTGGGCTTTTAACAGATAAAGAAAGTCAAAGTGTAAGTTTTTTAAGTGACAAAATACAAAGTACAATTGAAATTATTGCTTGTCCTAAGGGAGGTACAATAGCAACAGAAATTACGAAATCAAAAACAAAAATAAAGGGTAAGTTTGAAAAAGATGCGCCCAAAATTAATGTTCATATAGAAGTTGAGCAAAATGTTGGAGAAGTAGAATGTAAAATCAACCTTACTTCCCATAAAAATATTGATTACGTAAATAAAAAAACGGAAGAACTTATTAAAAAACGAATCGAAAAAACAATCACTACAATTCAGCAAACTTATCGAGCCGATATTTTTGGATTTGGTGAAGAACTACACCGGGCAGATCCTGAAAAATGGAAAAAAATTAAAAATGACTGGCCAACCATATTCCAAGATCTACCGGTTAATGTTGAAGTACATGTCAGAACAAAAGGACTAGGAACAATGCAAAATTCATTTTTGAATAAGAAAAAGAAGGAATAAGATATGGTTGTAACAATATTCATAGTCATTATTTCAATTGTTCTTGCCTATGCTTTTATTCCTAAACTTCAAAAAAATAACGAAACGAAAACAATTGTTATTTTTTCGATTTTTTTATTGATCGGTACTGCATTAAATATCGGCATTGCTTTAAATCTTAAAATTCCAAGCCCAATAGACTTGATTACCTTTATCTTTACTCCAATTAAAGAGTTCATCGTTTCACTGTCAAAATAAATGAAGTAACTTTAAAAAGAAAGGGTAGTGCATGATGAAAAAACAAATCATTAGTTCAAGACAATTTACTATCATTACCCTTCTTTTTACAGTTGGTACAGCCATTTTAATTATCCCTTCAAGTGTAACAAATGTAGCAAAGCAAGATGCCTGGATAGCAACAAGTATCGGTGTCGGTTTAAGTTTTCTCTTAGTGAAGCTATACGTTACTTTAGGAAATCTGAATCCCACACTTACATTTACAGAGGCGAATGAAAAAATACTAGGTCGTTTTTTCGGAAAACTGACCGCAATTGGTTTTACCATTCTTACCTTTTTTGGTGCAGGTCAGTTATTATATTTTATTGGTAATTTCATGTCAACGGAAGTGATGCCAGAGACGCCTCCTATGGCTTTTTCGTTGCTGTTTGGCATTATCATCATTTTTGCTGCATTCCAAGGGATCGAAGTCTTTGCACGTTCAACAGAAATACTTTTTCCAATATTTATGTTGGTTTTTATAATTTTTGTAGGTTTTATATCACCATTAATCCATTTTGAAAATTTACAGCCCATATTGGAAACTTCAAAAAAATCATTATTTATAGGCGTTATTCGATTTATGAGTATTTGTTCATTCCCTCTTGCCGCGCTATTAATACTTTACCCATCTACTGTCAACGTTCATAAGTCCGCACACATAGGATTTTATATTGGGACAGCTATTGGAGGTATTGTTTTAATTATCATCGTCTCACTTTGTCTCCTTGTCATAGGTCCATCAAATACTGCTAATCGGACATTTCCTAGCTATGCATTAGCGCAAAGAATTTCAATCGGGCATTTTTTGCAACGTGTTGAAATTATTATGGCAGCCATGTGGATCATATCTATTTATATTAAAACGTTTATGTATTTTTATGCCTCCGTAATCGGCATAGCACAAATATGTAAAATCAAAGATCATCGTCCGCTCATTGTGCCACTCGGAATGATTAGTATTGGCTTTTCGCAAATTATTCATCCTGATATCGTCCATTCCAATACTTATAATAACGAAATTTGGCCTTTGTTTTGTGGTACCTTTGCAATTTTGTTACCGATAGTTTTACTAATCGCTGCAAAAATTCGCAATATTAATGGTAATCAAGGGAATACAAACTGTAATTGTAATACACAGAATGCAAGTAATAGCAATAACGGAAATGCTGCTAATAATGCAAGTGATAACAACTGCCAAAATACTGCAATGAATGGAAGTAATTGCAATTGCGGTAATGCTTCTAATAATGCAAGTGATAACAACAGCCTAAATGCTACACAGAATGAAACTAATAGCAATAGTGGAAGTGCTACTAATAATCCAAACGATAGCAACGGTCAAAACGCTGTACAGAGTGGAAGTAATTGCAATAGCGGAAATACTGCTAATAATGCAAGTAATAACAATAGCCAAAATGCTGAAATGAATGGAAGTAATGGCAATAGCGGTAATGCTTCTAATAATGCAAGCAATAACAATAGCCAAAACGCAATGAATGGAAGTAATGGCAATAGCGGTAATGCTTCTAATAATGCAAGCAATAACAATAGCCAAAACGCAATGAATGGAAGTAATGGCAATAGCGGTAATGCTTCTAATAATGCAAGCAATAACAACAGCCAAAACGCTGCTACTAATACAAACAATAACAACTGCCAAAATGCTGCTCCTAATGCAAACAATAACAACAGCCAAAATTCTGCTACTAATTCAAGCAATAACAACAGCCAAAACGCTGCTACTAATACAAACAATAACAACAGCCAAAATGCTACTATAAATACAAGCAATAACAACAGTCAAAATGCTACTGATAATGCTAGCAACAGCCAAAACGCTACTACTAATACAAACAATAGCAACAGCCAAAATGCTACTACAAATACAAGCAATAACAACAGTCAAAACGCTGCAAATAATGCAAGCGATAAAAACAGTCAAAATGCTGCAATGAATGGAAGTAATTGCAATAGCGGAAATACTGCTAATAATGCAAGCAATAACCTTAGCCAAAATTCTGCTACTAACACTAGCAATAACAACAGCCAAAATTCTGCTACTAATACTAGCAATAACAACAATCAAAGTGCTGCTGCTAATGCAAGCGATAAAAACAGTCAAAATGCTGCTACTAATACAAACAATAACAACAGCCAAAATTCTGCTACTAATACAAACAATAACAACAGCCAAAATTCTGCTACTAACTCTAGCAATAACAACAATCAAAATGCTGCTACTAATACAAACAATAACAACAGCCAAAATTCTGCTACTAATGCGAGCGATAAAAACAGTCAAAATGCGGCTACTAATACTAGCAATAATAACAATCAAAATGCTACTACTAATGCGAGCGATAAAAACAGTCAAAATGCGGCTACTAATACAAACAATAACAACAGCCAAAATGCTACTACTAATACAAACAATAACAACAGTCAAAATGCTGCTACTAATGCGAGCGATAAAAACAGTCAAAATGCGGCTACTAATACTAGCAATAATAACAATCAAAATGCTGCTACTAATGCGAGCGATAAAAACAGTCAAAATGCGGCTACTAATACTAGCAATAACAACAGCCAAAATGCGGCTACTAATACTAGCAATAACAGCCAAAATGGTACGACTAATATAGCAATAACAATAGCCAAAATGCGGAACTACTAATACTAGCAATAACAACAGCAAAATACAGCTACTAATACTAGCAATAACAACAGCCAAAATGCGGCTACATAATACTAGCAATAACAACAGCCAAAATGCGGCTACTAATACTAGCAATAACAATAATCAAAATGCTGCTACTAATGCGAGCGATAAAAACAGTCAAAATGCTGCTACTAATACTAGCAATAACAACAATCAAAATACTGCTACTAATGCGAGCGATAAAAACAGCCAAAATGCTGCAAAGAACGAAAGTAATACAAAAAATCAAAATGTATCTATCAATGAACATCCGCCAAAAAATTAGCAACATATTCGGATAAAAAAATGATGACCACGAAATAATCAAGGTCATCATTTTACTTTACAATCGAGAGTTTATAAAAACCATGCGCTTATATATGATATTCAATTTCATCAACGAAATCCCATTCATATGGTGTTTCTTGGTAAACATAGTAGTTCAACCAGTTTGAGAATAATAAATGTGTATGGGCACGCCATGTATTATTCGGTTCTTTTGATGGATCATCATTTGGGAAGTAATTCACTGGAACTGCAATATCCAATCCTTTTGCAACATCACGACTATATTCATCTGCTAATGTTGTTGCATCATATTCAAGGTGGCCTGTAATCATAATGTTTTTATTATCCTTCGATTGCACAATAAAGACACCCGCATCTTCTGAATACGATAATAAACGTAGATCAGGATGGTTGCGGACTTCCTCAATGGAGACTGATGTATAACGTGAATGTGGAGCCGTAAATAAATCACTGAAGCCACGTACTAAATCCACTGTTAAATCCGTAATGACATGGGAATAAACACCTGAACATTTAGCAGGAAGCTCAATTTTGCCAATACCGTAATGATGGTATAACGCTGCTTGTGCACCCCAACATATATGAAGGATCGATGTTACGTTCTTTTTGGACCAATCCATGATTTCTGATATTTCCTGCCAGTAGTTCACATCTTCAAATGCCATTTTTTCTACTGGTGCTCCCGTAATAATCATGCCATCATAGCGGCGATGGCGAATTTGATGAAAGGTCGTGTAAAATAACTGTAAATGTGATTTACTAACATTTTTTGATTCATGCGTAGCAGTATTTAAAAATGTAATATTGACTTGTAATGGTGTGTTACCTAATAAACGTAGTAATTGTAGCTCTGTTTTTTCTTTTTCTGGCATTAAATTTAAAATTAATATATTTAACGGACGAATTTGTTGGGTTTTCGCTCTATCCTCTTCCATTACGAAGATTTTTTCCTCACGTAAATGTTCTCCAGCTGGTAAGTTTTTCGGAATATTAATTGGCATCTTGCATTCCCCTCTCTTTTATTTCTCTCTTTCTAACATCAATTAGTGCCTTAGTATCCATGCACAAAGCTCATAAAATCTTTTATCGAATTAAATTAAAAAATCCCCCTCATTCCATTTGAGATAGAATGAGAAGGATTTTTTACCACGTTCACTCTTATCTCTCAAAGGATCAATCCTTCGCTGGAATTAGCACCTTTCTAACTTTTTTTGTTAGAGGTTGCTGAAGCGTCATCGGGCCAAATCCCTCAGCTTCTCTTGATAAGATTATTTAATTAAAATGAATTGTAACATGAACAATTAGGAATTTCAATAATACATAGAATATTTTGTTATTAACATGCATGTTCTACTATGAATTGATGAACACTATTCTTGATGCAAACCTTATTTACACGATGAAATATTATGAGATTCCTAATAGCTTTAATTTGGGAGTAATACATTTACTATTGGGATTTAGATCGCATTTATGTAGAAATGGAAAATCAAAGTTATTGCGTTTGCATGTGGAACATTGATGAATATGAAATTCGATGGACGTTATTTATTGATATTCCAGATGAGGACGGTGGAACTCATAGTGAACCAATTAATGAAGGTATAACTGACTTTGATTCTTCTGAAGATGAACGCGAGATGAAATTTAATCTATCCGAATGGGAAGAAGAAATGAAGGAAAGCAATTTGTTTCATTGGTACTGAATTTTCTAAAGGATGAAATTAATGAATGTGATGGTGCAAGTGAAGACAGTGGAGTACACGTTGATTTAAGAAATTGTAACTATTATGTTTTAGGTCGTAAATGGACAGAAGTAATTGAAGAATTCCTAAAAAAATGGCTATGGATTCTACTTTACAGGTGCAGACGGACATTGGACTAATATCTATAAATATAAAAGTTTAGTACCACAAATTTAAGTGAAAGTCGTCATAGCAACTATAAACCGCGTTGACTGAAGATGAGATCAATGAGCTATTGAAATAAAACAATCTACATGTTCCTTTGAGAATGATGAGACGGTTACTTATTTATTTGATAAGTTTAAAGATGACTTTATAGGCTTATCTAATATGATCGAGGAAGTTGAAAATAAATTATCAATTTACACTGTAAAGTTTACGGATTTGATATTTTTAAAAAATTTATTTAGATAATATCTATCTTAATTCCTCCAATAATATGTTTACTAGTGTAATTTTCTTATTCTCATTTCACACGTGTTGATTAACCAAAATTATACAGTAGTTGAATGATTTATGTTCCAATGAAACACCAGGATTTCTTTCACCCTGATTCGCCATTCTATTGGCAGGGCAGCACAAAGAAACATCCGTGTAAAACCTACGAATGATAAGGGTTTGATATTATTTTTCTTATTCCCTTGTGTATGAAGAAATTTCAAACAAACATAGGCAATAAGGGCTACGAATAGCTGATTGAATACAGCATTTTTTGTTGTTCCGAATAGAACAGGTACGTTCAAGTTTTGTTTAATCCAACGGAAAAAATTTTCAATCGCCCAACGTGACTTATACATGTTGGCAATTTCTTCAGCGGTGATATCCATTAAACTTGTCACGACACGTATTTCTTTATCTTCATGATCTATGAATTGAACGACACGATGGCGTTTTTTCGTTTGTTTTTGTGGCGTCCCAAGCGTACAAGTAAAATCAGCTGTCACATTGGAATCGTTGGTACGACTACCTTGGAGCGATTTTTTGCGATTTAATTGCACATTGTCTTTTAAACGTAACACAAAATGTTGATATTCTTTCAGGTAGCGATCGACTTTATCAATAGAAAAGTAGGCACGGTCACAAACGAGGATAAACCTTTTATCTTCAAGGAATTCGCCAATGGGACCATCATGTTTTAAACCGGTTGTTTCTACGACTTTTAAGGGCATCGCAGTTTCATTAGTAAAACTAACATGTAATTTGATTCCTGAACGTTCGCCGTGATAGACAGCCCAAGGTAATCTTGTTTTGCCTACTGTAATGGTAGTTGAATCAACGGCTAATAATCTTTTCGGCAATTTCAATTTACGACGAGCTGCACGGTTGAGCTTCCCGACAATCACTTCAAAAATTCGTTTGATGATGCCATAATCAAGTGCCTTTAAATGTTTAGAAAGCGATGAATGATTCACCGAAACAAGACCGTTACTTGGACCCACATCCGCTGCGTGGCGTAAACTTTTCCACTCGTTCGTGGCAGCACCAATTAAATACGAAATGAGCGTGGGAACTGTACATTTTCGTGCTGTTTCTACATAACCGAATTCGCTTAAGATTGATTGCCATTCTTCCTCTGAAAGAAAGGTTTGAATGAGTGTAAAAATCGTGTTATTCTTGTTCAAGAGAGATTCCTCATTTCGTAATTGTTTGTGTAGTAACTAACATTTTACATGAGAATCTCTCTTTTTGTATAATTTTTATTGGAAGAAATTAGATAATCAACACGCGTGTTCTCATTTATACATTATCTATGTATCTATTTAGTAGATTTTCAGCTTCAAAAAAATTAAGACTTACTTTACGTGTTCTTTCAGATGAAATTTCATTTTCCAACACCCCTAAATGTGTTAGATTGGCTATTTCATTTTTAAAAACTGGTAAATGGAATGTAAAGTCATTAATCTCTAGTAACATTAAAAAACCACCAAACATTGTGTGATAACCTTTAATTTCAATTTCGCTTTCTGATAATAATTTTTTAATTACGGACACCTTTAAATCGTATAATTTGGACTGTCTAGTTTTAGCAGCCTGTACAACTGAATGGTTTTTCAAATGATAATTATCCTTCTTAGTATCACGACTTACTTTAGCTGATTTATTGATTAAATAAAGTGACTCAGCAATATTTTGTAATGTAATAGGGTGTTCCGTAACTTTACGCTTTTTTATCTCTACACAGTTGTCAATGTGATATAAAACATAATTGCCCCATTTGGAGTTTACATATAACTTTGCTGTAGCGTCATATTGCGATTCATCAAACGGTTTTAAACCTAATTCATTTTTCAATTTAGTTTTAGTGTAGTAACCTTCCTCGATATTCTTCCACGAATGAAAATGCGGTACTTCCATTAAAATCTCCTCCTTTTCAGCTTCCCTTTATTCGGTATTTAAAAGAAATATAATCTACATTATTTTACCCAAATTTATTTACATCCTTTTTTCCACATGCTATACTCAGTATACAAATCTTATACATATAAATTTACCCTTCCTTCTAAATAGTTAATTTTAACTCTACCACCCTTGCATTTTATTTGCAAGGTTATTTGTCGTTGTTCTATTAATTGTTTTATTTGCGATAACTGCTATATGATTGATGTCTCTTTCTTTTGGTACGATAAAACGCTAACATTTGATTAATTTGTTGATCTGTAAAAGTATCAATCTTCACATCTACTTTTTGAGTTTTTATCTTCTTCGCAATGTTTTCATCGACATATCCCTCTTCAACGCAATAATTTAAAAAAGCTTTAGGTCGTAAAATAATTGTGTTGATTGTATTTGGTTTCTTATTGTGTTGCTGTGCTATTATTAAATAATTCTTGAAATGGTTACGTGTCACATCCTCAACATTAACTGCTCCTTCTTTAAGGCAATAGTCAACGAAGGGTTTGATCAAGTATTTATAACTATTGATATTTGAATCAGTTGTGTTATTAAATCGTCTATCCGCTATAAAATCATCAAACGCAAACTTTAAAAGCATAAAAAAATACACTCCTTTTCATCTAAATTAATAGACAGTAAGAAGTGTACTATTGATAACAAATAAACTGTATTTTACTCCACATCTTATCAAGTGCCTTGAACCCTTGGTATTACTGACTTTTCAAAAATTCTTTTAAGGCTTCTCTTGATAAGATTATTTAATTAAAAAGAATTGTAACATGAACAATTAGGAATCTCAATAATACATAGAATATTTTGTTATTAACATGCATGTTCTACTATGAATTGATGAACACTACTCTTGACGCAAACCATATTTACACGATGAAATATTATGGTAAACAAGCCGTAATTATGTTACCATATACCTTTAGTAATAGAGAGGAACGTGAATAGTTTGATTAAAATTGAATTTCCAAAACCAGATTTAGTAATTCGCCAACGCGAACAAGATTTAAAGCCAGGTGATGTACCAATCACACCATACCATGGTTTTATTGATTTCCATAAAATCACACGTGAAAATGGCGGCATTTTCTTATTCTACAATGAACAGAATGAATTATTATTTGTCGGTAAAGCTCGTAAAATTCGTCAACGTATTAAAAAGCATTTCGAGGACAATGTGTCACCGATGAAAAATCATCGTAATGAAATTTTCAAAATTGAAGTGTATGAAGTGGAAGATCCAATGGAACGTGAAATTTACGAAACATACGCGATCAACTCATTCCGCGCTAAATACAATGTTGATAAAGTTTTTTATTAATAAGACAGCCAAAAGTAAGAATCTGCTCTCCTTTACGTAGAGCAGATTCTTTTTTACTGCTTTTAATCTAAGAAAAAGGCTTTACGTTCTTTTGTAATCCATTCCTCAAGCTCCTTATCATCACGCTTTAATAGTCGATTGACAAGGACGTCATGCCATATATAATCCTCTAATAAATAAATCTGAACAGGGTCAGTTGTAATAAAAGCCGTTTCTTGATTTGATGGTGAGTGACCATAAATCATTTCCTGACCATCTACGGATAAAATAAACCAATGGGGCGTGGAAGCTTTCCTCGTATATTGTGTAATACGATGTTGGTCAATGGATGCAACATTTTCATCCACATACAATGTAATGCCATGAACCGGAGTATGCTGGTTGACCTCATGTATATCTTCTCGTAATTCTTCGTACATATCTTCCCACATCGATAATAGTACTTTTTTCTCCGCTTTTTTTAATAACGACTGACAGTAATTGACGATTGCCTGTTTCCCTTTAAGCATTAGCACTTTATGTTCTGTTTCCTGCTCTTTTGTTTCTAATTTTTCTAATTGTGTACTAATCGACGTAAAGTTCGATTGCCAACTTTGCTGAATTTGTTGTAAAAACACAGCTACAGGAATGGAAGAGTAAGTCGTTTGATCTGTAGTTTCTTCTTTCAGTACTAGCCCTTTTTCAACAAGTAAATCAAGTATGTCATATATTCTTGCCCGTGGAATACCGGAGTTTTTGCTTACTTGATAGGCACTTACATGACTATTTTGTACGAGTGCTGTATAGGCCTTAGCTTCATATTCTGTAAATCCCAGTTCTTTTAACTGGGCGATTAATTCATCCATCCAATCCCTCCATAACCAAATTTTAGTCCAACCATCATAACGTGTGGTTGATGGGCCAAATTTTGAAAGAAAAATGCTTATTTTTAGGTGTACAAATAGTCCCTGTTATAAGCTCTATAATTACCAGACAGGTCTCAGACTCGTTGGTAATTTACCTTCATTTACATCATAAACTAATGTGGTTAAATCTTCTTTGAGCGTTTGCAGTCGTTCAACACCTATTTTTGTAATCCATTGTTGCTCAATCTCAGCTAGTATCTTCTTTTTTGCATTAACTACTAACCAACCTCGTTCGGTCAAAACAATAATTTTCCCTCTCTTATCAGTGGGATGAGCTTTGCGCATTACATAACCACGGTGCTCAAGATAATCCACCATTTTACTTACAGCTTGCTTTGTAATTCCTAAATATTCGGCAATTTCTATACCTGTGGCTCCATTGGGAATGATACATTTAAACATAAAACCATGTACAGGTCTAATATCTCCAAATCCCATTACACTCAATCTGTCATGCAGTTCATTAATTGATGTACTAAAGGATAATGATAAAAGTGATGTAAGATCCAACTCATTAAATACTTCATGATTCACACATAAAACCTCCTCAAATAAAGTCAATTAGGTTGACTTTATTTGTAACACATTGTACTATACGCAATGTGGTCAATCAAGTTGACTATAATTCGATTCTTAAATAAATAAATCATGGAGGATTCTTATGGCTAACATCATTAAAGTTAGAGCAAGTGTATTTATTCCAATGTCTTGGACTGAACCTAAGAAGGATACTCAAACAGGAAATGTCATTCAATTTGAAGGTGACTCACGTGAATTTACACCATATGCTGTCAACACTATGCGGTCCAGAGTTGAACAAGAAGTAGTTATAGATTTTTATAAAAAAGAAATTTTCACATATGCAAATACTGGAATAACAACAGAAAAAATCATAACTCCCGGTGGATCCGTTAATAAAAGAACAGGAAAAGCTAGTACGGAAGGTATTTTATGTACTGATATTGTATGGGGATTAGATGACGTTAAATTTCAAATGAGTGCTAGTGCTAGCAACCCATTAAATGTATATGCACCTCCCGTTGATTATCTTTTAACTGTACATGTCAAAAAAGATGGTACTGTCGATATTCAAGGTGCACATGACGGATTCCCTTGTTATGAATTTTATAAGCAAGTAAGTTTTGGTCCTTTTGAGAAAATTCATACACATGACTTCAGAGAAACTGGGGATACTCCTGAAGCTCTAGGTGGAGACATGGAGTATAGTTTTACTAAGATATTGTAAAGACAGTATGATTCCCTACTTTGGAGATACAAAAATTACATTATTAAACGCAAGTGGCGGTGTCTATTCTGAAAGACCAAAAGCTGAGTTAGAAATGGCTGTTACATATGTAACAAACATGATGAACTTCTTCGGTGTAAAAGATTTAGAGAAAATAGTGATTGAAGGTCACAATCAATTCCCAGATAAAGCGAAAGAAATTATTGCAGCAGGACTTGAAAAGGCTGTTAAAGTAGCAAGTACGTTTTAATTAGTCAAAACTAAGACTCTTTATGGCAGTACCAACACTATTATTTTCATGTAAAGTATGGAGTGAAATTGGATTTCGCTCCATATTTTTTATTCTACCTTTTATTCAAAGGCTTCTTCGCAATCTATGCCTTTTTAACCCCATACCTATCCTCTTCTATCCTTACTTCAAGTGATAGAACTCTCTTTAATTCAACTTAGATACAAATACAGTCTAGATTTAATTTAATGGTATCGTTTTAAAATAGTATTACCCTCAACCAGTTTCTAAGAATCTAAATTTTGCAGATCATTTGCTTACTAAAAAGTTAGTCTTTACAGCAAGCAGAATTTTAGTTACTATTTCAGTAGTAACTAAATAAAGAGGTGCAAACATGCCAGTTGAATTAGATTTAAATTTAGTAATATTATTAATATCTTTCGGTTTTTTAGCCGCCTTTGTGGACGCAGTCGTCGGAGGGGGTGGCTTGATTGCATTGCCTGCCCTCATGTTTGCTGGTTTAAATCCAGCAGCTGCTGTTGCGACCAATAAACTTGCCGGAACATTTGGGGCTTTGACATCGACCATCTCCTTTTATCGATCTGGACAGTTAGAAATTCGTTCTGTGATTAAATACTTTCCTTTATCCTTTATTGGATCGTTACTGGGTGCATGGACAGTTCATTTAATAAATCCTGAATTATTAAAACCAATCATGCTCATCATGCTTGCTGCTGTTGCAGTCTATACGATCTTCAAAAAAGACTGGGGCTCTGTATCTGCAGTTAAACATTTATCACGTACTCATTTACTGTTATTTATGCTGTTGTTATTTAGCATTGGATTTTATGATGGATTTCTAGGTCCAGGGACTGGCTCATTTTTAATCTTTAGCTTTTTACTTGTAGGATTTGATTTTTTAAAAGCGGCAGGAAATGCGAAGTTTTTAAATTTAGCAAGTAATTTTGCTGGACTTTTGATGTTCACTTACTTAGGTCACATCCATTATGTTTATGGATTATTGATGGGGGTAGCTCAAATTGCCGGTGCACTTGTAGGCTCACGTATGGCGATAAAAAAAGGGAGCGGCTTTGTTCGCGTATTGTTTATTATCGTAACAATTACCTTGCTCACTAAAAATGCTTATGATTACATAGTAGTTCGTTAAAAAAACGCTGTAGATATATTATCTACGGCGTTTTTGCTTGTCGACAAACTTTTGGACTTTCTATCCATCATTTCGAAGGTTCTATCCACGACTTTGAACGTTCTATCCATCATTTCAAAGGTTCTATCCACGATTTTGGACGTTCTATCCATCATTTCAAAGGTTCTATCCACGGTTTTGGACGTTCTATCCATCATTTCGACGGTTCTATCCACGATTCCGGGCGTTCTATCCATCATTTCAAAGGTTCTATCCACGACTTTGAGCGTTCTATCCATCATTTCAAAGGTTCTATCCACGACTTTGGACGTTCTATCCATCATTTCAAAGGTTCTATCCACGACTTTGGACGTTCTATCCATCATTTCGAAGGTTCTATCCGTCGCTTATTGTCTAAAATAGAAAACGCCGTAGATATTCACTCTACGGCGTTTTCTTAGTTAAATAAATAATTTTTCGTCTTTAAATTTATGACTTGTTAATAAGCTAACAATAACAAAAATGAAAAGTGAAGCGACAATTGGAATTGTTACGGTATGCATACCAAAGACGGATGGGTAAAAACGATCAATGATTATATATAAGGTCATACCTGAAATCATCGATGCAATAGCACCATATTTATTGGCCTTTTTCCAATATAGTCCTAAAACGACGGACCAAATAAAGACGGCCTCAAGTCCACCAAAAGCAAATAAATTAAGCCATACTAATAAATCTGGTGGGTTTAATGCAAAGATAATAACCGCAAAACCAATAACCGTCGTGACAATAAAGCTTGCCCGCTTAATTTCAGTATCGTTCGCAGTTGGCTTAATATAATTTAAGTAAATGTCTTTTACTACCGTGGAACTTACAAGCATAAGTAGCGCGTTGACTGTAGACATTGTTGCTGCCATTGGTGCTGCTAACACAACGCCAGCTAAAAACGGTGGCAAAACCTTCAATGTCAGTAGCGGCATAACTTTATCTCCAATTTCTATTCCCGGTAAAACTGGACGAGCAAATACACCAATTAAATGCATCCCAAACATGATTGTCCCAATGGCAATAGTGCCAATGATAATAGCTAAATGCATGCTTTTTGAATCTTTATAGCTCATGGCACGAACTGCGATTTGTGGGAGTCCTACAACTCCAACACCTATTAAAATCCAAAATGTAGAAACGTATAATGGCGTTAAATCACCTTCAGCTCCAAATGGAGACACAAGATTTGGGTTTTCTGCGACAAGTGAGGCCATAATATTATCGATTCCCCCACCAGCGATGATTGTCCCAATTAATAAAATGATTGTTCCGATCACCATAATTGACCCTTGCACTGTATCCGTTAATGCAACTGCACGGAAGCCCCCAATGATTACATAAACTAATACGGAAATCGCAAAAATAAAGAGTGCAGTTGTGTAGTTTAAGCCAGTTAACGATTCGATTAAGCGAGCACCACCTACCCATTGAGCCATCATCGCAGAAAATAAAAATACGATAATACTAATAGCTGATAAAATCACAATAACATGGCTTTTATAGCGTTCTCGTAAAAAATCAATTAATGTAATGGCTTGGTAACGTCTTGCGATAATAGCGAATTTCTTCCCTAAAATCATCAGAACAAAGTAACCTGCAGGAAGCTGCGCCATCGCCAACAATACCCAGCCAAGCCCTTTCGTGTAAGCTACACCTGGACCTCCAATAAAGCTACTCGCACTACCGTACGTTGCAATCATAGTCATGGCCAAGATGAAGCCTCCCATTTCACGACCACCAAGGAAGTACTCCTGTAAAAATGAATTGGAAGAGCGTATATGCTTATTTGACCAAATACCAATCCCAAAAATGATGACTAAAAATAATAGCAGTGGAACAATAACTTGCCAGTGCATTATTGATCCACCTCCTCATCATCAAATGGTACCTCTTTGAAAAAGAGTTTCAAGACGAGCCAGATTAAAATAATCATGAAGCCTGTCCCTGCAATACAGCTATAGAAAAACCATGCAGGGAAACCGAATACATACGTATAGTTCTTCGGATCACCCGAACTAAGTCCATAGGCAAAGCCGTACCAAATCGCAAAGTTGACGATCACAAGCCCGATGCCAATAAGCGCCTCTCGATGCGCAATTTTAAAGCGTTGATCTTTCAAAATAAAGTCCCCCTAACCTTCTCTATTTTACTGGTATGTTCGCATTCTGGGAACCTATATAAAAAAAATAAATGACAGTTTGCACAATCATTTAATTTAAATAACGATAAACAGAGATTTTCCTTTTATATCGTGTTTGAAATCTTCTAGCGTGGGGTTGATTTCCGTTCCGGCTTGGCGCTTCCGATTTCATGAACACCCTTATCTTTCTCTAACAGTTCCTACCGCCATGCCTGTAGTAGGCTTTCAGCACCAAGTTATTGCACATGCCTGGCGCACCATTAAAAAAACGCCTGGATATCCAAGCGTTTTCTCATCTTTAATATTGGAATTTTTTGAGTAAGCCTTGCAGCTCATGTGCCTGTTGTGCCATTTCTTTTGAGGAAGTGGCCATATTTTCTATGAAAGCTAATTGCTCTTTCGATGTAAGCGAAACATGGTCTGTACTTTCACTTGCTTTGTTGGCAATGCGTGCCATCTCTTCTGTTGACGCTGTAACTTCTTCAATACTGGCAGACATTTGCTCTGTTACAG
Source organism: Lysinibacillus sp. G4S2 (assembly GCF_030348505.1). Lineage (NCBI taxonomy): Bacteria > Bacillati > Bacillota > Bacilli > Caryophanales > Bacillaceae > Lysinibacillus > Lysinibacillus sp. G4S2. Next base: position 2,834,874 of record NZ_JAUCFJ010000002.1, read on the forward strand.
CAGAGATGTCATGTAGCTGAGTACTAACTCCCTTAATCGAATGCATAATCTTGTGGAAGACCTGCTTTGTTTCATCTACAACATCCCTACCTGCTGCTGTTTCCTTCGAGTTACTAGAAATGGCCGTAATAACATTGGCCGTATTATTTTGAATAGAAAAAATAAGTGATGCTATTTGATCCGCAGATTCCTTTGATTGTTCTGCTAATTTACGAACCTCATCTGCAACGACAGCAAATCCCTTTCCTTGCTCTCCGGCACGAGCCGCTTCTATAGCAGCATTTAAAGCAAGCAAGTTCGTTTGATCGGCGATACTTGTAATCACATCAACGATATTGCCTATTTGCTGTGACTGATCACCTAATATTCGGACCTGCGACTCTACATTGTCAGATGAATCATTAATGATTGTCATTTGTGTCATTACACGATTCAAAGAGTCATTTCCTTGTGCTGCCTCATTGCTCATTAAATCAGCAGCATCTGAAAGAGTCGAAACGGTTTCAGCAACTTGTTGGATGCCAACCGCCATTTCCTGCGTTGCATGTAAGCTCTCACTTGTACTATGCAAAGTCGTTCTTGAACCAGTTGCTATATCTTGTAAGGTTGACGTTAGCTGTCTCGTCATATCCGCCGTTTGCTGTGCTTTAGATGTTAAGCCATCCGAAGATATATCAACCTGTTTAGAAGAGTGTGCTATTTGTTGCATTAATACTTTTAAGCTTGTCAGCATTTTATTAAAAGATTGGGCAAGCTCACCTGCTTCATCTTTTGAATTAATTTGTAGCTGCTTTGTTAAATCTCCCTCTCCATCAGCTATATCTCGTAGCTGATCATTCATTTCATGAAGTGGCTTGACAAAAGCCCTTGTGAAAAGGAAACTTCCTAATACTGCAATGACAGCTCCGATGAATAAGACAATGAGTATCTTGCCAATAAATGTGAAAATAATAGCATTCATCTCATCAATCGGTTCACCGACAAACCACATCCCAATGATGTCTCCATTTGCATCTTTAATTGGTGAATATAGCGTTAGATACTTTGTTCCTACTACATCCGCTTCCCCTATGAAGGTTTCCCCTTTATTCATTACATTTTCAACAACTTTTGGATCTGCGTCTTTGCCAACTAAACGTTCTCCATTTAGCTGTAGATTGGTGATCAGTCCTTTTGTGCCTTGGAAAATGGTTACACCACCATCGATGCTTTCTCCTACCTCATCCACAAATGCCTCCTGATCAACCATTTTCGTATTCCCTTTGTAAAGCTCACCATCTTTTATGGCCCAATCGCCCTTAAAGCGTTCTTCTAGCAGCATATAACCAACCTTTGAAATATGGGTTATACTCTTCTCAAAATTGTTAAGCATAATTTGCTTCACTTGTATATGAGATACAAATCCAATCATAATGCTTAAAAACAGAATAACGCCCACTAAAAGCAAATTAAATTTCGTACTAATTTTAAAAGTGCGCACAAAGTTTTCTCTCCTTTCTCACATCAATCAGGAATATTATGTATAAAATGTAAACCATTTTTATTAAACATGATTCTATAAATAGTTTCAATACATTATCAATAAATTAACAATTTTAATATAAATGAGTTGTTGGTGAGCAGTGGCTAAGGGAGATACAATGAATTCACAACGTGTCGTTGATTTCCGTTCCGACTGGGCGCTTTGTTGCTGCCGCTTCGCTTTCGCACGGAGCAGAGCTTCCTGAAGGCGTCCGATGAGCCACTTTGTTGCTGCCGCTACGTTAACACTACGCTTTCGCACAGAAAACATCCGCTTTGCTCCAGGGTCTCATCTGTGACCTAATCCCCGAGAAGTCACCCAGTCTTCACTCCAATCAACTTATCCGTATAACATACACTTTAACAACATAATGTCACCATCATCTCTCGCTGGTGAACTAAAATTCTTCATTTTTATGGTGTAATTTTAAATTTATGTTAATATATCTTTTAAAAGGGGAGAGTTTATGAAACTTATTTTACTATTTGGTCCTCAAGCAGTTGGAAAAATGACTGTTGGACAGGAATTAGCTAAATTAACGGATTTGAAGCTTTTTCATAACCATATGACGATTGATTTGGTTGGTCATTTTTTTGGTTATGGTACAACAGAAGGAAAAAGATTGGTTAATTTGTTTCGTCAGGAAATATTCGAAGAGGTATCCAAAAGTAATTTGTATGGGTTAATTTTTACTTATGTCTGGGCATTTGATATGCAGAAGGATTGGGATTATGTCGACGATCTTGCAAAGCTTTTTGAATCTAGAGGTGGTACTGTTTATTATGTAGAGCTTGAAGCTGATGTAATAGAAAGATTGGAAAGAAATAAAAGCGGTAATCGACTTGAGCATAAACCTTCAAAAAGAGATATTGAATGGTCCGAAAAGGATTTGAAAAGCTCAATGGAAAAATACAGATTAAATTCCTTAGAGGGCGAATTAAAATATCCAAATTATCTCAAGATCAACAACACAAACTTGAGTGCTGAAGAAGTTGCTTTAAGCATAAAGGAAACATTTCATTTGTAGAATTGGAAAACGCCTGGATCTCCAAGCGTTTTTTCGGTTCTATAATGGAACTACATACCACTTACAACTTTATTTTAATCAACTGATAACCCGTTAATAAAACAAAATACTATTTCTTCTTCTATCTGACTTAATTTACGATTCAGTTGAGTAGATAGTTCATTAACCAAATTCGAATGGTTTCTTTGCTGTTTTTCTGTTAAATCACAAATTAACTTCAACAACATTATATACCCCATAAACTCCTCTTTAGACAATGGGGGCTCATGCGAAAGTACATAAATTTCGGCATCAAACATTTCGATGTTTTCTAAGAGATGTCTAACATTTTCAATTTTATATTGTGGTTGTTGTGTGTAAATACTTGGATACAAACAGTCCCCTAAGAAAAGTACCTTTTCTTCCTCTACATAAATAAGTGATGAGTCATCAGAATGATCTCCACCTACATGTTTGACTACACACCGAATACCACCTAATTCAATCTCATATTTATCTTTAAAAGTAATATTAGGTAATTTGATGGTAATATTTCTGTCTTCTCCAAATTCTTTTTTTATCATGTCGGAACAAAATTGATTCTCTAGGCCTTTTTCGACACGATTATTTAACGCTTCATCTGTCCAATCAAATTCCATCATTTTTTCAAGATGCATTTTTGTGTTTTCATGTGCAATGGTTAAGAGATTCATCTGATTTGTTCCAAAGCTATGATCCCAATGCCAATGCGTCAATACTACAGAATGATAATTAGCAATTTGGCTTTGATTTAGTTCATCAAAAAATAACTTAGCATGTTTATCAGAATTTCCTGCATCTACAATTAGGGTTTGCTGATTCCCACAAATGACAGACAGTATTGGTCGATCTGTATCAGGATCATGCGGCAAATAATGTATACGATTCGTTAGTTGTTTCAAATTTTTCTCCATTATCTTAACTCCCTTTGTTTTCATTAGTTCCGACAATCTTATTTAATGTATCAAGAACATTTTTTAACTCTGTTAAGCTAACTTTCGAATAATATTTTTCAACAAGAATTGCGTCAATTTTATTTAGAAGCTGATGAAACTCTTGACCTCTATCCCCAAGATAAATAAAGGTCTCTCTACGGTTTATTGAATTCTCTTGTCGATAGATCATTTTCATTTCTTCGAGCTTTGAAATTACTTGGCTAACCGCACTTTTTGAAATACCAAAATGATTTGCAATTTCATTCGCGATTAAGGGCTCATTGCGAATGATATAAAACATAATAATTTCTTGTTGAGGGGTTAAATGAAAGTTTTCTAATTCCTCAACCTCTTTGGTTTCTTGTAAAACTAACAACTTGAACTGCTCAAACTTCTGATTGATCTGGTCTATCATTATTAAATAATCATGCACAGTTTTATCAGCCCCAATTCACATTTAGTTAAGTTAAGTTTACTTAACTATTATTAGTTTGTCAATTATTGTATGAACTTATTGAAGATGGAAATCATTCTATTCCCCTTGATCTTATTTTTTCATAGCCACTGCTCACTAATTAGTGAGCAGTGGGAAGACAGTAAATTCACAACGTAGGGTTTATTTCCGTTCCTCCTAGGGGCGTCGGGGCAACAACAAATGGTTTTTGTGCGAAAGCGAAGTGCTAAGGAAGTGGCTGTATATATTCTTCAAAAGGATTATTATGATTTCTTATTAAATCTCCTGATACTTTATTTAGTTATTGAATGTTCATCAATAGCTTGAACGGCGAGTTCCAACGCTTTCATTCTTCTTTCTAATAGCGTTCTTTGGGGACTACCAACCTTCGACTTAATATATATGTTCTCAATTGATGGTAATAAACCAGTAAGAACATTGCGAGCTTCAGCTAATTCTTCTGGGGTATAATGATGGGGGCTTTGATTCCAAACATTTTCTAGCATTGCTAAGCCAATGCAAACAGCGTTGAGTCGTTTCTTAACTAAGGTAGTATTTGCGCCTTTCTGAGTCATCTGGGACAAGGCATTTTCGAGTTTTCTGATTGTCGATTGTAAAGAATTAATTGATTCCAATTTTTCTACATTTGATACATTTTCCATATTAGTACTGCCCTTTCTTCGTTACCGAATTATATTATTGATACTTCCTTAAGAAACTTATTTCACTCGCAATATTTTAACATAAATACTCCTTCCTCGATTTAGGATGATTCTAGGAAGAAGTCGCTTTGAGCAATAAGAAAATATTTCATTTATAGACCTAAAAAAACGCCTGGATCTCCAAGCGCTTCCTGTTAATTCGTAGTTTTCACATACATTTGCAATGCTTTTTTATCAATTTTTCCGACACTTGTTTTTGGCAATTCATCGATGACAATAATTTTTTTCGGTATTTTATAGCTCCCTAGATGCTTACTACAGATTTCTTTAATTTCCTCTATTAAAGTATCTTCCCGATCATTACAAACGATAAAGGCTACTACAATTTCTCCCCAATAATCATCCTCTACGCCAATCACCGCGACTTCTTGAACTAGTTGATGGCGTAAAATATATTGCTCAACCTCCTGCGGATAAACATTTTCACCACCAGAAATAATCATCTCCTTACTACGACCGACAATATAAAAGTCACCGTCTTCATCCATCATTGCTAAATCACCAGTTTTTAACCAACCGTCATGAATGATTTTTTCAGTCTCCTGCTGATTATTCCAGTAAAAGCGAAACATATGCTTTCCTCTGACCAATAGCTCGCCCACTTCATTTGGTGTACAGCTTTCTCCAGCACTATTGATAATTTTAGCTTCATTGAATTGCATGCTCTTTCCTACAGCACCCTTTTTCAAATAAGCATCCTCGCGAGCAATATAAAAATTATTTGGACCTGCTTCCGTTAAGCCGTAGCCCTCTTTAAAAAATAGTCCTTTTTTATAAAATTCATCATAGATTGGATACGGACATGGTGCCCCTCCCGATAAAAATACTTTCATAGAAGGGAAGCTACTCTTCTTAAAGTAATCCGTCGCAATCATCGCTTGGTACATCGTTGGTACAAAAAGCGAAATCGTCGCCTTATACTGATTCGTTGCCTTAAGTGCCGTTTCTGCGTCAAACTTATCAGCTATAACAACCGTACCCCCAGCCATTAGCAGCGGAATACATAGGGCATTCAAACCTCCTGTATGAAACAACGGCATGTAATTTAACGTACAATCAGTATCATTTAAGCCCCAGCTAATGATGGTATTGATGGCATTCCAATTAACAGAATTAAAGGATAGTACAACACCCTTCGCCTTGCCAGTTGTGCCCCCAGTATAAATCATTAGCCAAGGATCATTCAGTTCTACCTCTCGAATGCTAAGTGTAGCCGTTTCCCTCGCTAAACGAAGGGAATGCATATTTTCTAAAGATAAAGGGCAATTCATTTCTTCATCGTAAAGCAGTAAGGAAGGCGTAGCATCCGTCAAAATATCATTTAATTCCTTCACACTCATACGCCAATTTAATGGCACGTAGATCAGTCCTCTTAATCCACAGGCGAATAAGACGGCAAAAAGCTGGATGTGATTTTTCGCAAAGACGGCTACACGACTCCCTACCTGTAAGTTTTGGCGCTCAAAAAAATGACTCCATTTTGTAATTTCTTCCGTTAATTGCTGATAAGTCCATTGTTCCTTTGTTTCTAGGTTCACCAATGCTAGACGTTTAGGTGTTAACGATGCACGTTTTAATATCCAGGCTTGCTCTACAAACATCTTGAAAGCCCCCTTATCACATCATAATTGCTCCATCTACATGAAGCGTGTGACCGTGGACATAGGAAGCTTCATCAGATGCTAAAAATAAATAGGCATTGGCAATATCTCTTGGTGTGCCTAATCTTTGCAGTGGTACGACTGAACGCATTTGTGCTAACACATTTTCCGGCATTTTTTTCACCATGTCAGTTTCTGTAAAGCCAGGTGCCACCGCATTAACGTTGATACCCTTACGCCCCAATTCCTTCGCCCAAGTTTTTGTCATGCCAACAATAGCAGCCTTTGTGGCAGCATAATTCGTTTGACCAACATTGCCATATACACCACTAACAGAAGATGTATTAATGATTTTGCCCCCGCCGGCAGCAACCATATGTGGAATAACCTCCTGTGTACAATGAAAAACGCCTGTCAAATTAACATCAAGTACTTGTTGAAACTGATCCTCTGTCATCTTGGTTAACATCGCATCACGTGTAATACCTGCATTATTCACTAAAATATCGACTCGGCCCGCATACTCTATGACCGTTGCAACTAGCTTTTTAACACACTCTCTATCCGCAACATTTACTTGCACAAATAATGCCTGATCCCCTAATTGCTGAGCAGCTAATACACCAGCCGCCTCGTCAAAATCCGCAATAACAACGAATGCACCTTCTTCTATAAATCGTTCAGCAGCAGCATAGCCAATTCCGTTTGCAGCTCCTGTAATTATGGCAACCTTATTGTTTAAACGCATAATTCTTTCCTCCAATTTCTAAAAAAGATTCGATTTCAGATGTAAGCTGTGGTAAATCATCCATTAATGGGGAGTGACCGCAGTCTTTTAAGCTAACAAATTGTGCATTGGCACCTAAATCGAGCATTGTTTCATCATTCATTTCTTTTGTTATCACGTAATCACGATCCCCTCTTAACACTAAGACAGGAATGGTGATCTGTTGTACTTCTTGAGTTCCTTTCGCGACCTCATTGTCAACTGCACTAATATTAAAGGTATTTAATGCATGATAAACTTCAGCTAAATTTCTTTGCGTCAGCATATCTTCCACATATTCCTGATACTGTTTCGTGCTTGGTTGCTGATGTGTGTATATAAGGGCGTTCCAAATCGCCTGTAAGCCTTGCACATTTTTCGAGTCATACAAACCTTGAACTAATTTTGTTTTCGATGTATCGACGAGTACCTCTTCATAAGAAAATGCCCTTTTTAAAGATGCTTGATTGCCAGTACCTAAATCTGTGTAGAATGGATAGCCTCTCGTAGATGCCGAGGCTAATAAAATAAGCTGCTGACAATAGCCTGGATAATTTGCGACAAATTGCATACATACTGCTCCGCCCGTAGACCAGCCAATCATGTCAAACTGTTTCAATTGAATGGCATCCACAAAAAGCTTCACATCATCGCTAAAATCTTTAATCGAAGAAATTGGTTTATGATAAGATGAACCACCAAATCCTCGTAAATCCATCGCATAAATTGTATATTTCTCATCCAATGAATCTATTAAAACATCCCAATGCTTAGAGGATGTCATATTGCCGTGAATAAGTAATAAAACACGTTCTCCCCCATGACGTTTACGATAAGCAATCGTTTCTCCATTTGATAGCTGAACAGTTTTTAACATCGCATTTCCCCCTTAACCCCATCGAATTGTCATAGCTCCCCATACATAGCCAATACCTGCACTAACTAGTGTGATGATGTCTCCATCGTGAATACGACCCTCTTCTACCGCCAACTGCAATGATAATATTTGGTCAATCTGTCCGATATGACCATAATTTTCTAAGTATATGGATTGCTCCTGCTCTAGACCAAGTTCAGATAAAATATAATGATGAGCAGATCTTTTCATATGAAGCATCGCTAAATAGCTAAGATTTTCCTCACTTAATCCACTTTTCGCCAGAGATGTTCGAATGACCTTCAAAAAATTGCTTAAAGATTTTTGTTCTAAGCGCTCCTTCATCCCTATTGGATCTATGACATCAAGTTGATATAAATTATTCTCTAAATCAAATGGTGTCAAAGGTTTCTTAGTACCACCAACAGGCACGACCACATCCTCCGAGAACGAGCCATCCGTCATGATATCCGCCTCTAATAATTGGTTTTTATCATAGTTTTTTTGTAAAAGGATAGCGCCTCCACCAGCTGCTAAATTGTACATAAAGCGTGTTCGAGGATTACTGTAATCAATAAAATCAACATTTCGATAGCCACCAGCCAGCAGAATAGTTTGAATAGAATCATCTGATGCCATTAAGCTTTTTGCTAATTTTAGAGCCATTATAGTCGTGCCGCATCTTAATTGCACATCGAATGCCCAAGCATTTACGGCCCCAAGCTCCTCCTGCATTTTTATAGAGGCCGTCCACAGGGGATATTCCTTATGCTCTTCCCCCATATAAATAACAACATCAATATCCTTAGGCTCGATATTAGCCTTGCGTATAGCCTCCTGAGCGGCCCAAACACCCATTTGAACGGTATGATCATGCTCACCAGGAATAGGCTTTTCATAGATGCCCATTTTTTGTCGAATAATATCTTCTGGAATAGTAGAACGTACTGCTATTTCTTTAGATGTCATTTTTGTTTGTGGAATATAAATTCCGGTACTTACAATGCCTACAGTCATTCAAATCGCTCCTTTTCCTGCGACAGGGCACCCGTTGTTTTTCTTTCTTTTATTTTTAATCTCCATTTCCAATACAGCATGCGCAAGGATCCAATAATTCCTTTTGGGAAAAAGATAACAGCTAAAATATAAAGAATCCCAAAGAAAATAATCCAACGTTCAAATATTGGATAATCACGGGCTAATCCTGAAAGTGCATGCTGTGCATATTCAATAACACCCGCTCCGAGCAATGGTCCAACTAATGTGCCAACACCCCCAATAATCGTCATCAATAACGCATCTAGCGTAATGTCCATTGTCATCACACTCGTATTGACGAATCGGAGTGATACAGCATATAAAGAGCCTGCTAAGCTTGCAACGGTCCCTGCGACAACTGATGCAATCACTTTATAATGTAAGGTGTTGTAGCCTAATGATTTTGTTCGTTGTTCATTTTCCCGAACAGCAATTAAAATTCGACCAGTTGGTGAGTTCACGAAGCGATATAACGCAATAAAAATAACGACTAAGCATGCCAGGACGAAGAAATAAAACGTCATTCTATCTCTAAATAGTTCTGGTGCTCTGAACGTAAAACCATCATTTCCATAAGTGACCGAACGCCATTTTTCTGCAACGACTAAAAACAGTCCTGAAAAAGCTAATGTCAGCATCGCAAAGAAATGACTTTTTAATCGCAGTGTCAGTAACCCTACTAAAAAGCTAATGAACCCCGCTAGCAACATACCGACTACGATTGATAATAAAAATATCGAAAGAGTTGTATCCGTCTGTTTCAGCATGACAGCCGTTGTGTAAGCACCTATCCCAAAAAACATCGCATGCCCGAACGACACAATGCCTGTGTAGCCAAGGAGAATATCATAGCTCATCGCTAAAATACCGAAAATAAAGATTTGCGTTAATAAAATAATGAGCGTCCTTGAATCATTGACGAAAGGGAGAAGCACTAATATTGCCAGCATGAGGAAAAAGCCTACATACTTTAATGAAAGTTTATTTTTCATGTCGATCTCTCCTTTCGCATTGCAAATAATCCTTGTGGACGGAAAATTAATACTATCGCCATTAATATCATATTGACCGCAAGCGATAACACTGGCACATAATACGCCATAAAGCTACCTGCTAAACCGACTAATATCGCTGCTAGTAGCGAACCTGAAAAACTGCCCATCCCGCCAATAACGACAACGATAAAACCTAAAATCGCATACTCCATGCCCATTTCCGCATAGATCACACCTGAATACGGAGCCATTAACATACCACTGAGGGCTGCAAGTGCCGCTCCGACCATAAAGACATATAAAAATACCCGTTTAATATGAATGCCAAGTGCCTGTGCCATTTCTTTATCCTGTACACCAGCTCGAACGATTAGCCCAATCTTTGTACGCTTCAGCATGTACTGGAAAATACCGAAAATCACAAAACCTACTACAATAATAAATAATCGATATTTTATGATAATTACGTCTCCAATTTCCCAGCTTCCTGATAAATAACTAGGCGTTTTAACGGCCACACCATTTGGACCGAAAACAACTTTAATCATCTCCTGTAGCACGAGCATCAGCCCTAATGTAATTAAAATTTGTTGAATATGATTGCCATACACAGGAGTAATAATTAATTTTTCTGTAATGAGGCCTAATAAAGCTCCCGTTACAATGGCACCTACAATTCCAATAAGAAAGCTCTCTGTGAACATATACGTAAAGATCCCCGCATAAGCCCCCCACACAAATAAACCACCATGTGCAAAGTTCAAAACATCCATTAATCCAAAAATTAACGTTAGACCTGCCGCCAGTAAAAAAATTAACATGCCAGTCGCTAGGCCATTAATGACTAAATTTACGAATAGCTCCAATAAAGTACACCACCTTTATCCGATTCCAAGATATTTTCTTTTTAGTTCTTCATGATGGATAAGATCCTGCATTTTACCTGAGTGAACCGTTCTCCCGTCATCAATTAATGTATACGTATCACCGATTCGACTCGCCATAATAAAGTTTTGTTCTACAAGTACAATGGACGTTTGCTTTTTCATTTCAACGATTGCCTCCATTACTTTCTCTACCACTATTGGTGCCAGTCCTTTTGAAGGCTCATCAATCAAAATTAACTTACTATCATTGATAAATGCCCTGGCCATCGACAGCATTTGTTTTTGACCACCCGAAAGATGTCCACCAGCCTTCTTCCAAAATTTCTTTAAATCCGGAAACAGCTCCAACACATAATTTTGTCGCTCTAAAGTAGCTGTATCTTCTTTTCGCATCGCCACTTTCATATTTTCCTCTACTGTTAAATCTGCAAAAATCCCTTGATTTTCAGGTACATAGCCTATTCCTAATTTCGCCACTTTATAGGTAGGGCTTTTTTTAATAGAATGCGAACGAAATTCTACCTCTCCCTTTGAAGCAGGTGTTAACCCCATAATCGTTTTTAAAGTGGTAGTTTTACCTGCACCATTTCTTCCAAGCAGGACACTTACTTGACCCTCCATGGCCTCAAAATTGACCCCCTGCAAAATATGGTATTGACCGATATGCGTGTGAACATCATTTAATTTCAGTAAGGTGTTCATCGTACAGACCTCCTAAATAAGCATTTTGTACGGTTTCGTTTTTCATGATGTCCTCTGGTGTTCCATCCGCAAGAAGCTGGCCATTAAACAGCACCATAATCGAATCCGACAAATCTAGAATCATATCCATCTTGTGCTCAATGAGGAGAATTGTTTTATCGCCCTGTTTTTTAATGGTGCGAATAACCTCTAATATTGTTGGTACCTCCTCTAAGGACATACCAGCCGTTGGTTCATCAAGCAAAAGGATTTCCGTATCAAGAGCTAACAACATAGCAATTTCAAGCTTTCTCTTTTCCCCATGGGACAGCATTGTTGTTAGGGCATCCCTTTTATTGTCAAGTAAAACAAGCGTTAAAAGCTCCTCGGCTTTTTCTGTGATCGCTTTATAGCTTTTATAATGGCGAAATAATTGGTAGCGTACTTTCTCCTTTGATTGCACAGCTAAACGGACATTTTCTAAAACCGTCAAGTTCGGGAAAACATTCGTTATTTGAAAAGATCGCCCAAGCCCCATTCTTGTTCTTTCTATGGCTGACTTTTGGGCAAGTGATTGTCCCTTAAAGTAAACATCCCCTACAGTCGGCTGTAACTCTCCACTAATCAAATTAAAGAAAGTTGTTTTGCCAGCCCCATTTGGTCCAATAATTGATTTCAAATGCTTTTCTGGCATATTAAAATTCACATGGTCGACAGCAGTGTGTCCGCCGAAACGAATCGTTAAGTTTTCTGTTCGTAAAATAGGATCCATCGTATTCTCCTTTCTAACACTTCTATCTCTCTTCATCCATTCTCAAATAAAAGTAGATGAAGAGAGACAGAATTGTCATTCTGTCTCCAACTTCACTAATTCATAATTGGAGGGGCTGTTTCTTCAGGGCTAAGCTCACGAATTAGTACTGGAACCGGATAATCTACCCCCTCTTGTTTTTCAAGACGGATCGAATACATCGACTGCAATGCTTGATGGTCTTCTTTTCGGAAAGTCATTGTTCCTTTTGGCGTTTCAAATGACATTCCTTCCATAATACCGATCAGTTTTTTCGCATCTGCGTCACCCTCTGATTTCTTCAAAGCCTCTACAATAGAAATTGCAGCGGACATTCCTCCTGGCGTAAATAAATCCGGAACCTCATTGAAGCGTTTTTTATGTTCATCAACCAACCATTTATTCACATCATTTTGTGGTAACGTGTGATAATAAACAGAGAACCCTTCCATACCTATTAACGGATTCATAAATTTTAGTGCAATAATATCTGGTGCACCTGTCGAAATTTTAATGCCCTTTTCTTGAATTTTTAAATCTGCAATTTGATTCCACGGTGAGTTTGCTCCAGCCCACACAACAAATAAATAATCTGGTTTTGCATCAATTACTTTTTGCAAATTAGACGTAAAATCAGTTGCTGCCGGATCTGCATATTCCTCTAAAACAATTTTTGCACCTAGCTTTTCCGCAGCAGTTTTAAATGCATTCACCCCGTCCCAGCCAAAAGAATAGTCTGGTGCAAACGTTGCAATTTTAACATCCTTTCCTGCTATTGCTGCAGCTGCTGCATAAGCGTCCTGAGAAGAATTTCGACCTGTTCGGAAAATATAGTCATTAAATTCTGCGCCCGTAATGCTATCCGCTACTGCAGGCTCCACAACCATAATTTTTTCGTATTCTTCCGCAAGTGGAAGTACAGCAAGCGTATCCCCTGAGCTAGAGGAACCTACTAAAAAATCAACCTTGTCATCCTCTAATAGCTTCGTTGCTTTTTGTACCGCAACCTCAGGCTTTGTTTCTGTATCTTCATAAACAATCTCAATTTTCTTACCGTTAACCTCCATCGTACCGCCTGTAGCGTAATCAATCCCTAAATCAAATCCGCGCTGCGTTTGTTTTCCATACGACTCAAGAGCACCCGTCAATGACGCAAGCACACCGATTTTAATAGTCCCGCCTTCCTCAGTAGTCCCCTTTGTATCATCCTCCGAAGCCTTACCACCAGTTGAACTATCCTTCGTATCATCCGAATTACAAGCCACCATCAACATCGCCAGCATTAATAAAAGCACAAATAACCAATGCTTCTTCATCCCATAACCCCTTTCATAATGAACTAAAAAGAAAGCGCTTTCGTTGCTATGTAAACACTATATAAAAGACTAGTTACAAATTAGTTACAAGAAAGTGGGGCGGTAGCGTAACGGCAGCGACAAAGCGGGGTTGAGAGATTTATCGGAACAAATTTGTGTTTTATCGGAACAATTTCAGATTTTATCGGAATGTTTCATCGATTTATCGGAACATATTAAAAAATACAGTATCTTTGTTCGCATTCAGATTTTATCGAAACAGTTTTCAGATTTATCGAGAACTTTTGATCGTTTATCGACCAACTTTAACGATTTATCACCCAACTTTTTTAATTTATCACCCAACTTTCGAAAAATATCGACATCTACCTTCATGCAACGCTATCTGACTGCACTGATAGTTTGCGTCCCTTCACTTGGTCAAAGGGATATTTCTAAAGTCATCTTCTGCGACGAAAATGGAGAGGTAGCGGAACGGCAGCTGCAAAAGTCTTTAAGTAGCTGCCCTTTTAGGGGAGCTACTTTTCTCGAAGTATGCTAAGTAAACACAATATTATACAAGCGCTAAAAAGCTTTTTTTAATAAACGAAGAAAAAACTTTCCATTTATGCGCGAGTGTTCCATAAAAATTTCGTTATAGAATGTATAACGATCATAACGAGGAGTGACAAAATGAATGATTTTATCGAGGGTCTTCAACGGCATGACGAAAAAGCACTTAAATATGTCGTTGAACACTATTTAGGTTTTGTGAAGGCAATTGCCCTAAAAATTTTAGAAAAACCATTAGATTATATGCTAGTAGAAGAATGTATAAATGATGTATTCCTTCTAATATGGCAAAAAAGTAACTATTTCACTGGGGATGAAGCGGATTTTAAAAAGTGGATTGGGATGATTACAAAATACAAAGCGATTGATATTTACAGAAAACAACAAAAACGTTTAGCTACTCTACCTATTGACAATATCCCACCTCCTATCGCTTCAGACAATATTGAACAACAGCTTGATAAATTGTATGCGAAAGAACTATTACTTCTTGGAATAATGCATCTACCTGATTTGGATAGAGAATTATTTTTAATGAGGTATTATCTAGAATATTCAAATAGTGAAATAGCAGAAATTTTACATATTTCAAAATCTGCAGTGGAAAATCGTTTATATCGAGGAAAGAAGAAGCTTGCTAAAAATCCTAAATTAAAGGAGTGTTGGACATGAGTAAGGAAGAAAATTTCTTACAATTGGATTTAGAAAATATAACACCGATAGTGGTTTCAAATAATGAAAAGCAAAAGGTAATCAACACTGTTTTACAAAAGAAACCTAAGCCAAATCAAATCCGTAAATGGGCAATTGCTGCAATTTTTGCAATTGGAACTTGCTCAGCTAGCTTAGTAAATTTCCCATCTAAGGCATCCATATTACCAATAAAGGATTTAATTCTATCTGAAACACTTTTATCAAAACAGCATGAATTTACTTTTAATCGTATTTCGATTTCAGGAAATACAGCGGACATTTACTTTAGTTGTGATCTGAACTTTAAGACTGAATTCATAACTTTAGACATTGCTGATAACTTAGAAAACCAATATACTTACACTACTGAAACGTTGACAACAAAAGTAACCGATTATTACTCAAATGGTCAAGCAACAATAAGTGGCTTTAATACTAAAGCTACATCTATATTTATTACCCCAATCGTTCATACAATGGATAATAAGGGGGAAATCACAAAAAAAAGACTGGAAACTATAAAAATTGATATAAATTCCGATGAGGAAAATAAGTGATAAATAATTAGACAGAAAGAATCCTTTGATTATATTGAGTAAGTGATTCCTCAATAAATTCAAAGGATCTCGCCTGTCTTTTTGGTTAATTTATAAATGAGAAAAGCATTAACCAACAAACTATGATTATATATTTGACAAGTGGTCGGTGTATTCCATCATAAATTATAGTCTAACCTTAACCTCAGTACCGTCCTTAGCTTTGACATCTACTAGCACGATCCCTTTATAATTTTTCAGTTCCTGGACGATAGGCATTAGCGTTTTTTTGTCTATTAGCGGAAAGGTAAAGTCCAGTTTTTTTCTTTCGAAGTACTCCTTTGTCCATTTGTTTAGACTTTGCTGAAAAAATTTTGAAGACAAAATTGAAACAACGATGTTTAAAATAGGATATGGGATTGGGATGGTAAACCGAACGTTTTTTGCTTTCACTTTTACATGCATCATAGGCAAAACACTATTCAATGATGACCGAAACGGTATCCCCGTTAGCCGATTTAATATCAACAATTTGGCCATCTAATTCGTTTTCGATTGCTTCCATAATAAGGTTTATGTCTATATCTTTAACATATTTTTCCGATTGGGGAATACTCGCTGCGATGCTGTGTCCAGCCATTAATACTACTTTGACAAGTTTTATAGGCAAATTGACCATGACGTTATCATTTTCGGCTGATACAACACGGACTTTTAAAGTTTTATCTAAATATTTTGTCGGTTTATCTAAAAGCTCATTACCTGTTTCTTCTTTCTCTTTTAATACTTGAATCAATTCAGATGCCTTCTCTGCATCAAGATTACCTTCTTGAACCATCGCTAACACTCTAGTAATTTCCTCTTTCATGATAATTCCTCCCTATTCTCCTTTTAAGAGCTTAATGGCTTCTTCTGGTGTAATTTCGCCATTTTCCAACATAGTGACAACTTTTTTCTCATCTACTTCATTTTTCTTCTTCTGCACATATCCAAGGGATGAAATGATGTCTGTTAGCTTGCCTCGAACCGTCGGATACGAAATCCCCAGTTCCTTTTCAACTTCTTTAATATTCCCTCTACATGTTAAAAATACTTCCACAAAATGCAGCTGGTCCTTTGATAAGGATGCCAGCTTCGATAATTCAAACTCATTTTCAATCGTAGTGTGACAATGAGAGCACTGCAACTTCGTAATTTTCATTGTTTTACTGCAGACAGGACAATTTGTGATTACTTTATAAGCCATAATAAAATCCCTTCCTATTTGTTGATTCAATTATACAACAAGGAATTAAAAATACAAATAAAAAGAATTAATTTTTTTAATTAAAAAAATCAATAATATTAATTCATCATTTAATAACGTTGATTACCCACTTCGTTTTTCATTCAAATATTATATTTACTGATGATTCTGCAGTCGTTACTATTGTTGAATAAAACTTAGATTTTTTAAGTATCCCAACTACATTTTTAACCCCGTCCTAAATTTAGAACGGGGCTATAATATAAATATGCAATTTTCCAAAATTCTCTAACCCATTATTAAATCATAAACAACCATTGTCGATTCCATTGGTGTTGTATTTAATTCCTTTTTTAATAGCTGGACACATTTTTCATACCATTTTAAAGCAAGGGAACGGTTTTGTAATTGATAGTAACTATACATTAACAGCCGATAACCTTCTTCCCATAATGCATCCTCACGAATCATTTTTTCCGCATAAAAAATAGCTTGTTTATAATTTTGTTGCCTCGTCGCATTTTGCGCTAATCTTTCTAATACTTCAATATATAAGGACTGTAACTTTTCACGATCCTGTATGAGCCAATCTAACTGCGTTTTTTCAGCATAAAGTGCATCCGTATAACTCGATTCAGCAAGATGCAGCCACTCGTTTGACAATTGTGGATCGAACTCCTCCATCCCTAATTCATAAAAATAGAGAAAGCGTTCGACATCGATTTGTAGAAAATGAATATGCTGCAATTGATACATATTATTTTTACGCTGAATAAAAAAACTGTCCTGACGCGCATTTCTATTTGGCTCAAGAACCTTTAATAACGTATTCAACACAACTTTAAAATCCCGATCTAGTGAATCAACGTTCCGCTCTGGCCATAATGCCTGTGCAATCTCTTCCTTTGGCGTGAAGCGTTTGCGATGACAATATAAATAAACGAAGAGCTCCTTTGATTTATCACGTTGCCATTCTTTATCCTCTAGTTTTCGATGCTTTCTTATTAAATCTAGACTTCCAAAAAAATTCACCTGTACCTCCTCTTTCGGATAAGCGATACTATCCTCTACTTGAAAATAGCTACGCATCTTTAAAATAGCAGCATTTTCCCCATCGCTCTTTCTACTAAATTGTAAAAGCTCATAAAAAATCATCATATTTGGTGGACCGAGAATGGTTTTTCTTTGTAAAAAATAGTCATAGCGATTGGAGATACACAAGTGTGCAAACTGCTGGAAATAAAGATTGAATTGTTGAGCATTTTTTTCTTTGAAGGCAATAACAGATTGATAGAATAGTACATGTATTTCTCCGTTTTGATCGCCACAGTCGTGAAAAAGTCGCTGTGCTTTCAATAATAATTGTTGTGCTCGTACAAATTCATGTTGAGATAGAATAATTTTCACCTCAGCAATTAAAATAATGGCGGTCATCCATGCATCTTGTACTTGCTCCGTTTCCTGTAGGCCAAGTGCTATATATTTTTTAGCTGATAAATTATCACCTTGCGCATGTTTGACAATTGCTAGACCCATATACGGCTCAGCCTTAACGCGTGAAATATTAATTGTATTCATCAATGTAAGGGCCTTCTCATAAGCATCACTTGCCCCCCGATAGTCAGGATAATCTATTAATAATAAAGCATGTGCTTTGCGAATATAGCCGACCGCTTCTATAAAAATAGATTTTTCACGTAAACCCCTACGAATCCCATGCTGAGCGGAATACCAAGCATCCTTCCCCAGCCCCAATAGCACATAGACAAATGATGCTAACAGCTCACTCTCTCTATGCGTCGCTACAAGCTGTGGCGGTAATTCTAATCTGTTCGCCAATAAATTCTTTGCCTCCAGTAACTGCCCCGTCCTTAACATTATTCGAACATCGACATTCGCTCTTTGCAACACGTCCACCGTCAAAGCAACCTCATTAGTAAAATTTTGTGCGCCTTTCGCCTTCCCTAAATTCACCAAATTTTCTGCGTACTGACGTTGTAGTTCAAGAAGTTCCTCATTGTTTAACGGCGTATGTTTCGCTAACTCTAATGCCCTTTTTAGATGCGGCTCTGCCAATGCTGGCTGAATTGTATCGAGATAAATATGTGCTAAACCTGCCTGTGCTTTCGTCATAAAGAGATAATCATTTTTACGTTTCGCGATGTTTGCACAATTTTCATAGGATTGCTTCGCTTTTTCATAATAAGCACGATAGCGGTGGCATTCACCCTCAAAATAATATAATTTGTAATATTCCGACTTTTCTTCAGCTGTAAATCGATTTATTTTTTCTAATAACCACTCAAACTGCCCAGCACGCACAAGACTTTCAGCATGATTTTGTAAAAGCTCCCCACAAAAATTCTGATCGTTCGTTTTAAATGCATGATGAAGAACAGCTTGTACATTGTTTTGTTTTACATAATACAATGCCGCTTGTCTATGCAATTCAATATACTGTAAAGCATTTTGTTGCCATTTCAGCTCTAAAAATCGACTAAACAAGGCGTGAAAACGATATAATCCATCAGTAGTCATTGGTTGAATAAATAAGTGCCGCTGTACAAATTGTTTGAACGCCTCTGCTATTTCTATATCATAAAATTGTGTGATAAACTCCTCTGAGAAAGTGGGAAAAATCGCCAGCTTTAATAATGTCTCTTGCTCGAATGTAGACATCTTAAGATAAACTTCCTCCGATAAATAGGTGAAAAGATCATTGGTAGAGATATTTAACCAATGATCTAATGTCTCGTTGTTCCATTGCTCCGCTAATAAAGAAATACTAATTGCCCAGCCCTCTGTAATTTCCATAACCTTAGCTATTTCATCTTCTGTTAAACGGACAGCTACATAATCCTCGAAAAAAACAGCAATCTCCTCTGAAGAAAATGCTAATTCTCCTTCTGAAATAACGAGTATTTTTTTTTGCAGCTTCAATTTCCTTGTAATATCCCAATTCGGCAACGTTCTAGAAGCGATGATAAAATGAACATTCGGCGGTGAAAATTCAATAATTTTTTCCATAACATAATTAATATGAAATTCATGGTCAACTAAATGGTAGTCGTCAATGACAATTAACATCGGTCCTTCAATTTCACATAAACTATTAACAAACAGCTTAAACCAACGATTGAGTTCTTCTATTTTTGGAAAGCGTGATAATTGATTCCATGCATCAAATTCTTGACCAAAGCTTGGAACAATTCGTTTAATACTAAAAAATAAATGCCTCAAAAATGGTAATATATTGTCATCTTCCTCCGACACACTATACCAAGAAAATTTGCTGGATGCAGCATGTAGAAATTGTGTAAGGATTGTTGTTTTGCCATACCCTGCTCCACTATGAATAAATGTACAAGTATGGTCTAGACTTTTTTTAAATGTTCTCATTAATGTAGCTCTACTAATACAATGTTTGGACGGACTCGGTGGAATACATTTTGATTGAATAATAATGTCTGTTGTCATTTAATGATAACCTCCCCATTCAACTGGTTATGTAAGGTTATAAGTGTTCATCATTATAACGCGGGGGTGATCTTGTAATCTTATCGAATAAAAGCAAAAACTCGCGTATGGCAATTGCTTGTGAGACAAACCACGAGAGGAATTTTCGCTTAGTACTCCAAGTTTATCACAACTTTTTTTCAAGCTTCCTTACCATCCGATAAATGATCAATATTATTTATCGTATTCCTTAAATTCAGGAGTTTTCATTAGTCTTAAAAGATATCTTTGGCTTCCCTATAGGTATCCATTTATTTAGCCTCGTATTCTTTCTTCAATTTATCATATGCATCGCGATATTTATTATTTGCCAATAAAACTTATCTGAATTTTCAAAGGAAATCCAATTCAGAATCATTTCCAGTTAATTGAATCCCTAAAGGAGGATTACTTGTATCAACTTTAAATGCCCTAAATGTATCTATTTTTGCACTTTCTTCATTTCTTTCATATACATTAGATAGTAGTTCTACTGCTTTCGAAAATTGTTCAGTACTAACACGTACTTGGATGTCTAAATCACCTTTAGTCACACTATTAGGAATTGCTGAACTACCAACATGCTGGATATCAGCCTCTGGTAGTAATTCGCATTTGTACTTCATCCTTTATTTACCATCATAGCCCAATTTTACCCTATCGCCAATATGAAATGTTTGATCTGGATTCTTCTCAAGATTTACAATCACTATCTTCAGTTTTAGAACTTCCATAAAAGTGGAAGCTCTATTTTCTATTTGCTTCTTAAACTAATTTATCTGGTCTTGTTTTATTTCGATACCGAAGTATTCTTTTTAATGCACGAAAGACACATACTGGTATCGGAATATCAAGAAAGATTATTGTATCAGCAGCATTAAGTCTAATCTCCATTGTCCCACCGTAGTTCCCATCAATAATCCATTCTTCTTTTTTAACTAAATCATTTTGAATTGTTCTTTGTTCATCTTTTGAAATACTTACCCAATTAGGTTTCCAAAACAATGTATCAAGATGATAAACTTTAATTTTAACTTTTCACCTAATTGTCTTACCAATATGGATTTTCCTGACCCACCCGACCAGATAAGTACAGCCTTTATCATAAGACAACCCCTCGTATTAAATTAAACTAATACCACAAAAAAGTAATAGTTCTTTTTTAAACAACCCTGCTTACGTTAGTTCAAAGAAACAAAAATTTATAATCGTGAACTTAGATAACTTAAGAGTATGATATATTTCTGTATTTTGTATTAGATTTCCTTTAATTATCAAGTCTTTCAAAGGGAATTACATTTATCATAGAACGTAAATGATCCTTTAAATCAATGTTCGACAACAAACATTAACAAAGCCTATTTTAAAAGAATCCATTTTGAAAAGATTGATCAAAATGGATTCTGAACCAGAAATTTAATTTATGTTATGTTTTTCAATAGATATTAAAATCGTTGATGTTTCCCCATTTAATGGAGGGTAAATTGCAGACGTTACAGAAATCAATAGCCTATAATCTAATTCTGCGTGTTCATATTTATCAACGATTGATTAAACTTGATTGACTCTTCCCACTGTGGAAAATGACTTGAGCTCTCGAACCAAATGAGTTTTTTTGGTGTTTTTATTGTGTGATAGTAATCCTCTACTAATGAAGAAGAAACATGCCGATCATGACGTCCCTCAAAAAACGTAACAGGGACATCGAAACTCTTGTATTCACTAAAATCAACTTCCATGAGCTCTTGCCACAAATATTGTATAGATTGTAGACTCCCTTTTTCGCGATGGATTAAATCTTTGAATGTGTACTTTGATGAAAAAATGAAATCCTTTACCAATTGGTTGTAATTGCTTTTTCCATATAAAGAATGTCTGTATCGAACCACTAATTTAGTAACAAATAATAAATCGTTTAACCAATTTTTTTGAGTCAATGATAGGTCAATAGTTCTCAATCGCTGAACAACCTTTTTTTGATTTCGTTCTTCACTTTCTTTCAGAACAAAATCGTATTGACACTTCAACCCTTTTTTCATGTTAACAACTTGACCACAACCAAAATAACTATGCACTAGCTGTGGATATTTTTTAATGAACATTAAGCCTAGGACACTTCCCCACGAGTGCCCCAAAAGATAAACTTTTTCTTGGTTAAATGTTTCTAACAAATAATGAATTAAACTGTGTAGGTCTTCTATATAAGTTTCAATAGATATTTGTTCCTCTTCAGAAAATTTATAATACGATTTTCCAGCCCCTCTTTGTTCCCAGACTACAACATTAAACGTTTTTCCAAGTTCTGAGTTATATTTATACATCAGTGGTAAAGCCGCATCACCTGGACCACCATGCAAATAAACTAAAAGAGGTAGATTGTTATCTTCACCAAAAATAGAAATAAATTGTTCGGAAGAGCCTATTTGTATATACTTAGACACTTGAGTTTTCATTTTCTTCTCCTACCTTACTATCTATATGTTAAGAAAGCTTACTACTGTCGTTAAAACGATGACGTGGAATCGCCATCTCAATCCCAATCACTCCTAGGCGCAAGCATAGCCATGACGAAAACAACGTAACGTTTGTGCATGGCGAATCGTTTTCCCTTGGCAAATTGGACATGCTACTGAATAAGCACATACAGTAATAGGAAATACATTTGGTTCTTCATCAGATGAAAAAGAAACTTCGAAAAAAGATGGTAACGGTAATAGCATTTTAATAAACTTGGAATACAAAGTGAAAACTCCTCTCGTGGTTTGTCTGGACAACAATTACGATACGTGAGTTTTCGCTTTTTTTCTATAGTAAAATGTAAAATTATTGAATTAATAGAAAATCAACCACAAGTTTTGGTAAAGAGCCAATTAATTACCATGAAAAAATCCAATGATTTGTTATATCGATGAGTTCGCTTTATGCAAAGTTAACGATTGTGCAATCGTAAATTTTGTCATCTCCAACTGACTTACTAAAATGAAAAATCCCGATTATCAAATATATGATAATCGGGTATTTGTATAGTTCAAAATTATAAAAGTTCTTTACGTAAGTCAGCAGCTGATTTTGGTGATAACAGACCGAATGGGATATCGAATACTGTTTTTGCACCTTTATCTCCAGCTTGGCTTAAACGATGTGCCGCACGTGCATAGGCAACAAGAACACTTGACGTGAAGTTTGGATTACTTTCAAGTTTTAATGAGAATTCAAGAATTTGTTGATCGTTAGCGCCACTTTCACCACTACGAATGACGAATCCACCATGAGGCATACCTGTGTGGTTCGCTTTAAATTCCTCTTCAGAAATAAAGTTTACTGTTGTATCATACTCATCAAAATAGTTTGGCATTGTCACAATCTCTTGCTCAACTTTTACTGCATCTGCACCTTCCTCAAGTACAACCCAACATTCACGTGCATGTTTTTCACGTGTTGTCAGCTCAGGATTTTCACCGTTACGAACACGTTCTACAGCCTCTTTAATCGGTAATGTGTATTGTACAGCATTTTTAACACCTTCGATGCGTCGTACAGCATCTGAGTGACCTTGACTTAAACCATCTCCCCAGAATGTATAAGTTGTACCTACTGGTAGAACTGATTCCCCAAGTACACGATTTAATGAGAATAAACCCGGATCCCAGCCAACTGAAATGACTGATACTTTGCCAGATTTTTGTGCCGCTTCATCTACAGCTTCGAAAAACTCAGGAATTTTCGCATGTGTATCAAAACTATCAATTGTATTAAACCATTGTGCAAAGTGTGGTCCTTGCTCTGGTAAATCAGTTGCAGAGCCACCACATAAAATCATTACATCAATGTCATTTTGGAATTTTTCAGCATCATCCACTAAATACACGCTTGCATTACTTGCGATGTTTACAGTTGAAGGATCACGACGTGTGAATACAGCTACTAATTCCATATCTGGATTTTGTGAAATTGCATATTCCACTCCGCGCCCTAAATTTCCATAACCTACAATACCTACTCGAATTGAACTCATTAAAATTCCTCCTCACGATTACGTGACTATGTGAAGTCCTTCACGTTAAATCTACTTACAATAATACGTTGTGTTATAAAAATTCACAATAGTTTGAGTACGTGTTTTTTTCTAAAAATTATACAAATTTTCTATGATTTCTATTCGTCAAAGGCATGAATACGGTTACATATTACTAAATTGATTTACTAACCTTTAAGTTTTCGTAAAAGCCTTGTAAATGAAGACTTTTCTCACAACATGTCTTGTACAATAAAACTAACGACAAAGGGGGCATGTTGAATGAAAAGTAATTGTTACTCACCAAGCACAACATTGGAACAAGGAGAATTACTTGCTAGTCCATTCCGAAATGCACAAAAATCTGCTAAAGCTCATAGTACAAACACCGAAACTAAGGCAATGGTTAAAAGATTTTCACCTAACAAACACCAATGTATAGGCGTTATACCTTTTGGCGTTACGGAAGAAACCCTAGATCCATCCATACAAAAACAAAGAAGCAATGAGATTAACTCTTATCATAGCGGCAAAGAAATTGCGCGCTGGTTGATTAAAAAAAGTGAATATAATAAGGCTAGGACTGACTAAACCTGAAATACGTTTCCTTACTTCTTCAGCATAGGATCGAGGTTCCCTAGTCTTTTGCACTTTATTTGGACACTATCTTTATACAAAAAAGTTACATTTAACTTGTTTTTCGACATGTTTTAAGTTGGTGTAGAGCTAGAGATTCAAGATGCTTTATTGGTTTAAAAGGAGTAAAAACGGAGAATCAATATATATTATGAGATTTTTAGACTTGTTAGGAGATAGTAGCTTAAATCGATTATGACTCTGCATACTTGCATCTGGAGGCTTTAACTTATTTCAGCGAATGTTTGGACACCCACTGAAAAATAATTAAAACCTGAATTCATCTCATCTTCTATAGAGGTAAGAGACTTCTGTAACTGTGTTGCACTTACGTTACAAAACAACATTTGTAACTGACGTTTTGCTTTCGCTACAAAAACATATACTGAAAGAATTTATATCTGACTTGTTTACAAGAGAATAGAGCCGAAAAAACTCGCTATCAAGCTTTTTTCGGCATAACTTGTATTTTCAAAAACTATTAAAACATATTTTTCACATTTACGAAGTAAGTCACTTATTGTCATTTATCGATAATATTGACTCTTTTTTATTTCTTTTACTGATACTCTTATTTTCCAAAGCTCTTTAGCTAACTGAAATACTTCTTCATCATCGCCATCTTCAATTGCAATTTTCCTTGCTTTAAATAGAGCATTCGCAGTAGGTGATAGATCAGGACAATCTACTACCCACTTTTTATAATCTTCTTTAAATGGCTCACTATCACTCCAACGATAATCATGTTTTAAAAATGCAGCACCCACTGTATTTTTATTCAGCTCTTGTTTAAATCGGAAAAGTTCTTTCTCATCATTACCTAATAATACTATTTGCTTTCCATCCATAAAAACAAGTGAGATATCTTTCTTTTTAAAGTTCATTTCATCATTTCTAAGTTTTAAAATAATTTTGTCATCGTCTATTGTCATTTCTAAACTTTCATGAAAAGACCAAATAGTTAATGCGATTCCCGCAATCAAACCAAGAGCCATAGTGATGAAACCTACCCATGCTCCATGATAAGATGCAATAAAATTTAAAGGTCCTTGAAAAGGTACCCATGGTAAAGTACTAGCCCATTTAGCAATACTCGGAAGAAACCATCCTAGCACTAAACCGATAAGTGGGAAGCCAACCCACATTATAACTTTATCGGTTTTTGAAAAATTTAATATTGTATGATTATTACTCATTAAAGTCCACCCTTTTAAAATAAAACTCTAGTAATGGCTTTTCTTTATTTTGCCATGACATATAGTTGAATAACGCTAATAAAGTTGTTATTTAAAAACACCACACACTTTCTTCTATGACCCTCTCTAAAAATTTCTCCCGCGTATAGTTATTAATATGTAATTATGTTTAAAAATTACATCCCTCCAAAAACTTGTTGCCCCTACTTTTTTTCACCATTATAAACGTTTTTCACCAGACAATAGTAAATAATACCATCTATAGAGGTTGACCGTCAAAAAAAGGTTTTTGTTATTTCCCAATTACATTGTTTCCTTGAAATGAAACTTTGGACTGTTCATGTATTTGTTGTTTATGACCTTTAAAAGCTACTACATTCTTTCCTCACTGTATTTCCTGAGCCAATTCGGAAAGACGCTCTTCATTTATAATGTGATAGCCATTCTTTTTCTTTTCTAAAATTTGTTCTTCGCAAAATTGCGCAAGTACGTATAATAAATGTCGATAAGACACCCCTAAATATTCACAGATTTCAGTATGCTTTTCTTTATAGACTCCTTGATCTGACGATAATTGGATAAAGGCTGCAAGTCGATTTTCAAGTGGATATGCTTGATTTTGTGTATATTTAGAAGTCATATTTGTCGCCTTTTCCCCTAAAAACACACAGAGATTACGTAAAAAAAGCACATCGTTGAGTAATTTTTCTTTACACGACTGTTTAATAGAGTAACAAATCGTTTCGGTCAACGTTTGGATCCCCTTCGTATATCTCGCTTCATTTAGCAATTCAATTTCCCCCATAAAACGCGGTGCCTCTAGATACTCGATAAGCGAGACTTTACCGTTTTTATGCGTCATATATAGTTTCGTTTTTCCTTCGATCATGTAGTACAGCGTATCTGGAAATGATCCTTCTTTAAAAATCCATTCGCCTTTTTCAAATTTACATACTTCCAGAAATGGATCAATATCAAAGGAGAAAAAATCATCAATCGGATATTTTTCCAAATAGTTGGAACGTTCTTCAGCTGTCAGTATATGCATTTTTTACTCTCTCCTAAGATAAAATATGAGATATCTCACATTATTGTAGCGTTGAACGTGCTATTATTCAACATAGTTAATGGAGGTACGTAAAATTATGAACAATCAACGATGGCTTTCTCAAAATTTCTTTGCATTTTTTATTACATGGGGTATTTTCTTACCTTACTGGACAGGTTGGCTTGTAGATGTTAAACATCTTACAGTATCACAGGCAAGTGTTGTGATGGGCTGTGGTCTTTTAGCACGAGCTATTTCAAATCTTTTTTTCTTCCCGACTCTTGCAAAATATGTGCACAATAAGCGACTAATTAGCATACTAGCAATAGGTGCACTAATTACAACTTTCCTTTACATACCAAGCACAAGCTTCATCTCGCTTCTTATCGTTACCCTGTTATTTAACGTTTTTTATCCAGCTTTGCTACCTGCTGTTGAAAGTAGTGCAGCAACACTAGTACAGCATGGTCATGTACACTATGGTAAAAGCCGCTCATATGGCTCAGTTGGTTTTGTCATTGCGGTATTAATTATTAGTATGCTGACTGGTGTATTTGGTAAAAACGCTATCTATTGGAGTATGATCCTCAGCCTTATCGGAATGCTGTTAATGCAACAATTGGCTACACCAAAAGAGTTACTCGTTGTGCCAACAAAAGAACAACGTGCAAAATCGTTGTCGATGAAAACATTATGGAGTATTAAAGGCTTCCCTATTGTTTTATTAATCGTTACGCTATTGCAGGGCGCACATGCTTCTTATTACAGCTACGGCTATATTTATTTAGGTGATTTACATGTTGATCCATTCTATATGGGAATGATTATTAACATCGCCGTTATTTGCGAAATCATCTATTTTATGAAGGCAGATACACTATTTAAAAAATGGCGTTCATCTTCTTTATTACTTTTAGCTGCAAGTGGTTCTTCCTTACGTTGGTTACTGATTTACCTATTCCCTAATGTCTGGGTATTTATCGCCTCTCAAACATTGCACGCATTATCATTTGCACTCGCACATTTCGCTTTTATTGGCTATTTAACAAAAACATTGCCGAAGGAGCAAATTCCGAATGCACAAGGCCTTTACTCGGCATTAGCAATGGGATTAAGTACAGCTATCCTTACATTTTTAGGTGGCTATTTATACGAAATTTCGCCTGGACTATCATTTGCAGCAATGCTTATTTGTACTATTCCAGCAATCGGTATATTGCTTGCTACTAGAAATAAATATCAATATTAAAAAACAAGCAGGTGAAGACATTGGATCTTCACCTGCTTTTCTATATGCTCACCTTGGATAATAAGAAAATCCAGGATATTTTACAACCGGCCACTTTTCCTTTCTTAAAACATTGAGAAGTTCAGGACCAACATGTAAATTGCTCTTTACTATTTCAGCTGGAGTTAAAGCCATCCATTGATTTAACGAGACATCCTGAAATCTATCACTTTTAAACATTTCAAGGAACCATAATGTCTCAGTACCGGTATTCTCAATATAATGACCATTTGCAAACGGCACATAACCTACATCTCCTGCACGATAATCGAATGTTCTAGCCACACCGTTAGCTGCAAACACTGTCATACGACCTTTTCCTTGAAGATAATATTGCCATTCGTCGTTATTCGGATGCCAATGCATCTCTCGCATAGCACCGGGCTCAATTTCTACAAGTGCGGCTGCAATATTTTTGGAAATTGGAAAGTTTGTAGAATCCACAATTCTAACACTGCCACCAGGTGTTTTGATAGGAGTTTGTGTAAGTAGACGATGTTTGAAGGTTTGAGGGACTTTACCGTATGGGGATTGTACCTTCTGTGTGTCGATAGGTCCTGGAACTTTATCTTGATAAATATAGACCTGTTCTTTCGGGATTTGGTTAAAAGCGCTAATAGGGACGCCAAAATTGGAAGACAGCACATCTTTAGGAGTATGAGCAAACCAATCAGATATAGAAAATGTATTAAGATCTGAGAAATTTCCATCATCAAACACCAGTAGAAATTCACAGCCATCTTCAAGACCTTGTATGGAATGAGGAATTCCTGGTGGGAAATACCATAAGTCCCCCGGTCCTACATCAGCAATAAAATTATGTCCATTTTGATCAACAGCTGTAATGCGTGCATGACCAAGAAGCATATACGACCATTCTGCTTGTTGATGCCAATGAAGCTCACGTACTCCACCTGGTGTCAAACTCATATTGACCCCTGCCAATGTAGTAGCAATTGGCAATTCACGAGCAGTAATTTCCCGGGACCAACCGCCATGATTTAA
Organism: Lysinibacillus sp. G4S2; assembly: GCF_030348505.1. NCBI lineage: Bacteria > Bacillati > Bacillota > Bacilli > Caryophanales > Bacillaceae > Lysinibacillus > Lysinibacillus sp. G4S2. Next base: position 2,864,213 of record NZ_JAUCFJ010000002.1, read on the forward strand.
GGTCATATACGTATCAGAAAAAGAGAACTTTAAATTAGGTACAAGTCCAGCATCTGTTATTGGAGGGACAAGCATATCAGGGTTTTCCAGATCCCTCATAACATCTCTTGGCCCTTTATCTACCCCTCCCGCCCCATCTTTCCGAATAGGCTGTGGAACATATGAATAGCCCTCTGGCATGTTCTCCAATGATTCACCTCTTCATAAAGAAATCGTTATTTAAATATGTATGGATTCTTTACTTGGATTATTCATTACTCGTTGTTAAAAAATAGAACCACCCAGAGTTGAAAAAACAATGACTTGTTTGTCTTTTAATACAATCTCTCGCTCTTTTTTCATCCCCATATTAATCGCTACTTTTTGAGATGCTGAATTGCCAATTTGAATAAGGGCTATTAACTTATTTAAAGATAATTCTTTTTCACCATAAGCTCTCAAAGCTTTCGCCACTTCTGTCGCATAACCCATCGCCCAAAAATTTGGTGCAATCCAGTAGCCTATTTCGATTTGTTCTTCCTCCATAATGCTTTGAGGCACAAGTCCTGCATGTCCAATTCGTTCGTTGGTTGCTTTTAGTTCAATTATTTTCAATCCATATGCTTCATTCTTTTCATAAGACTCAAAAATCCAATTTAAAAAACTTCTAGCTTGCTCTTCGTTACGAGTTTCGCCGCTTCCAATGTACTGCATCACCTGTTCATTTGATAACAGTGATTGTAATAAATCAAAATCCTCTTCTTTATAATCTCTAAGTTTCAATCTTTTAGTTTCTAACATGATTAACCTCACTTTCTAAAACTTTTATATTATTTCAGGTGTTGACCATTTTTATCCAGCCTTATTAATTAAAAAGCTCTGATTTCCGCAACAGGCTACAATTAGTTGAACATGGGGTATATTAGCAAAACACTCCTTTTATCATTCAATAATAAACCTATTTTTCCTAATCAACATGCCTGATATCATTTTCAAGAATATAATGAATAATTTCCCGTGATTTGACCACCAAGTACAGATAACAATCTTCTAGCCTCATCCGAACAAGAATACTCGAAATTATGTCTTTGGGCTAACATTTTGCTTGGCAGTAACGACAAAGGATAAACCCTTGTCGTTACTACCTTTTCATTTGAATCATTATTTATTGTATATACATTATTTTATACATTGTTGTCGTGCCAGCTTTTGCGGTTGGATAGAGTGTATAAAATCCTGTATAAATTGTTGAGGGGGTTTGATATAAAAAATAACAGCTGGACCTTTATGGAACAATAGCGTTCAAAACCTCTATATTTTGGTCACTATTAGTTTCTATTCGTTCATTATTAGGTGTTGTGACTGCTACTTCTTTATTAGTTTCTATTAGTTTTCTATTCACTTTAGAAGTTTGCTTTGATTGGGTTCAACTAAAGGGAAAAGCAAAGGAGGAATCATTTTATAGAGGAAGGTTTGACATCTGGTTCTAAACATGTTGGTGTTAATGGCTTTTTTACTGATAACCATGTAGCGTTATTCGAACATTAAGAGAGCGATTCTTTCGTTATCGACTTTGTAAATACTTACATATTCTTATAGACATATGGTTTTCATTCGATAAACTGATTATAAAACCATCTAAGGAGTTCTCACTATGCCACCGTTAATTTCAACCCTATTGTTTTACAGCACCACCATTTATTTCGTTTCCTTACTTTTATTTGTGTTTTTCAGAGTTATTGTTTTTAATTTTGCTTTAAAAGATATTAAACGCCCGTTAAGTATCGGATACGATATATCCCTATTTATCTTTACATCCGTTTGGTTATTGAGTTTACACATGAAGGATATTATTTATTACGGCTACGACTCCCCCGCATTATTTATAGCTGCATCGGCTTATGTATTTTCGATTTTCGACTTTATATACAATTATATTCTCTACAAAAAGAAAAAATCCACGAGTCCATAACTCGTGGATTTTTTACTCTTATCGAGAGTAAGGTACGAACGCAATATACGAATTCTTTGTAACCACCTGTCCCGATTTCGAATTACCATTACTATCTGTATAAGGTATTTGAGTAAACCGCGTTTCCACCCTCGCTCCACCTAAAGATTGAGCGATGAAAGTAACGTCCACTTTATCTCCGACTTTCGGCATAGGGAAATCTACAGTGGTACTCGTAATCGCCGTTGCGCCAAAATAAACAGTGAAAATCGTCCCTACAATTTTGAGTGAACCCAAAATTGTTGTTGCAGCAAGAACAATCTCCTGTTTAAGTTTTGCTTTTTCTACCGCAGCTTTATCATAAACAAATGGCTTTGCTTGAACTGACCCCGTCATTTTCACCGTTGGGTAAATTACATGCGAACCAATAGCTGGCATCAGATGTATTGAAGTATAAACAAGGCATTTGCTATGCAAAATCAAACCTTTTAGCAGCATTGTTACGTTCGCAAGGTATTCCAACAGGTTTCTGTTATCAACGATTAATGTTGTTTGATACCCCAGAAAAAGGATATTCGATTCACGCTATGAATGCTGTATATCTTAAATCCCATAATAAGTGGATACGATTAGATGCTCGTGGAAACAAAACTGGCGTTAATGCTCAGTTTTCAATAGATGAAGAAAAATTAGCTTTTCCAATTAACAAGGAACTTGGTGAAAAAGATTATTCTGTTATTTTTATAAAGCCAAACCACAAAACCATTGCTGTATTAAAGGAGCATACTGACGTATTGGAAATGTATGAGCACTATTTACCTGAAAGTCTATAACATGGCTTTAAGTAATTAACGCTTATCGTAATAATTTTGTAAAAAAACTCTATTTTTATCAAAATTTAAACAAAGTTTTTTAATTCTTTCATTTCAAACCATTTACTTTTATGAATCGGGAGCGTGTAATTGTTATCAAAGATCTCTGGAGTAAGAAAGGAACCATTAGCGATAGAAAGCTCTGACTGATCCCTTTCAGTTTTAGAATATTGAACGACCTTCTCTTTGTTGTATCTATTCTGCTATCACCAATATTCCAAACCTAGATGTTTGTTTGTTTAATACACTATCCCTCGCATGCTACAATTAATTTGTATTTCTTCTAAAGAAAGGATGTTTTTAATGAAAGAGTATTTTGTCAAACAAGCGAATTGTATTCTTCGCTATAACGACTTCCCAGGAAAAGAAATACCCGTTTTATTTATCCACGGACTTGGATGTGCGGGATCCTTTGATTATCCACAGGTGGCAACTTAGGAAGCACTAAAAAAACATCGTTGTATTATAGTGGACCTTTTAGGTTCTGGCTATAGCGACAAACCAGATGACTTCAATTACACAGTCAAAGATCATGCGGAATATCTTGCAGAATTTGTTACCTCCATCGGGTTAGAATCTTTTATTTTATTCGGTCACAGTTTAGGTGGAGCTGTAGCACTTTCTTTAGCAGAAAAATGCCTTGAACGTATTGATAAAATTATTTTAAGTGAAGCCAATTTAGACAAAAGTAGTGTTGGATCAACCAGCAAGTACATTGCTGATTGTGATATGCAAGAATTTCTGGAAAATGGTTTTAACGATTTGGTACAAGAAAGCCAAGAAAGTGGCAATCAAATGTGGGCAGCATCATTAGCTTTATGGTCACCTAGAGCAGCCTATCTCATTTCTAAATCAGCAGCAAATGGTGAAGAGCCATCGTGGAGAGAAATATTATACTCACTCGATTGCCCTAAAACATTTATCTTTGGCGAAAATTCACTACCTGATTCAGATATGCAAGTACTCGATGCACATGGTATTCATATCGAAATTGTAAAAAATGCAGGGCACTCCATGGCTTGGGAAAATCCAATAGGTTTGGCTAAAGCAATTGAAAACGGTATACAAAGAAAATGAGTATACATATAATTAGCTTTTAAGCATCTGATTAATGGCTTTGGTTAAATTAAATCAGGCCATTTTTCAACTTATAGACATGGCGTTTTAACAAAAGCCATCCTCAACATTTTGAGCGATGTATTAATCGAACTTGATTTGTGTTTAATCCTCATATTGTTGATTTTTTTATTCCCCAATTTACTCAGATAATTTATAATTCGAAGTAATGAAAGGGAAGATTTTCAATGAAAAACAGTTTTATATCGAAATTAAAAGCCTATGCAAAAAGTTTAAAACAAAATTTGTTTGTACTTTATCTGTCTTATAAAGATCCAAGAACCCCTTGGTATGCGAAGCTTTTGGCAATGTTCGTGGTTGCATATGCCTTTAGTCCAATAGATTTAATACCAGATTTTATTCCTGTTCTCGGATTTCTTGATGACCTGATAATTGTACCTTTGGGAATTATCCTCGCTTTAAAACTAATTCCACCACATGTGATAGAAGATAATAAAGAAGCCGCAGAAAAATTAAAACAAAACGGAAAACCAAAGAATTGGTTTGTTGGTGTGCTTTTTATTATTATTTGGATTATCTTTGCAGTTTGGATTAGTAACATTATTTTTCATCATATTTAAAATATGGCTCAAATATAATAACATTGTTGCATAGAAAGAAAACTAATTTTTTAGGAGGATTTTTATGTTCCAAACTTTAGACCATTTTTTGAAATCTTGGGAGTTTGAAGCTGGTGCTACACAGAAACTACTAAATAATTTAACTGATGAATCGCTTGAACAGGAAATAACTTCACAAAATTGGACTTTAGGACGTATTGCTTGGCATACTGTTACTGCTATTCGTATTATTACTTCGAATACAAACCTTACGTTCGAAGCCCCATCTAAAGATTATCCCGTTCCTACTTCAGCTCAGTTTATAACAGACAGCTATCACGAAGCTAGTAATGCTTTTGTACAGGCATTAAAAACACAATGGAATGACCATACAATGAATGAAAGTATTGAATTTATTGGTCAACAAATGCCAAATGGTTCATTATTGATGTTTTTGATTCAACATCAAAGCCACCATCGAGGACAAATGACCGTTCTTATGCGACAGGCAGGATTAATTGTTCCAGGTATTTATGGTCCAGCAAAAGAGGAATGGGCAAATTTTGGTATGGAAGCCCCACAAATGTAATCCAATAAAAAATTCCTATCTATATCTAAATATATTGAATCTATTTTGATTGATCTTCTTTCAAAATAGATTTTTTTGTTTCCTTGCCTAAAAAGGATTATATGAGATCTTTTTATCAAACTATATCGAGTTCATCTGCTATCTAAAATCGCTTGCAATTCTTCTTCACGTCTAACTGCATATGTTACATTTCCAGATAACTCAAAGGTCTTCTACTCTCTACCATGATTTCACATCACTTCCTGCGCAAAATTTTTCGATAATCGGAAAAATGTTATTGAAATACACATCCATTAAGGATTCCAACGTTACGGCAGATTTCCATGTACAATGGGTACCCCGCAAAAACAAACAGAAAAACGCTGAGGTATTTAGAATTTTCCTAAAAAACAGTCTATTCAATTTGCAATATGTTATAATTTTCCTAAGTGAAAAAGGAGGTACAAGTCCAATGGTAAAAAAATAAAAAAATAAAATGAGAAAATCTTAAAATATTTTATTGTCTTTAGAATAAACATGCAGATTTTCTCTTTCATTAATATCTAAAAAAATAGAGGAGAAATAACATGTTAAATAAATTAAGTGATACTATTTATTATTTATCAAATCAAGATGATAGAGAACGACCAGCATTAGGATTGGTGTGTGGTGACGAATATAGTCTAATTATAGATTCTGGCAATTCAACTCAACATGCTAAAGATTTTTTACTAGAAATTGAGAAACTAAATGTACCGCCTATCAAATATTTGGTCATTACACATGCGCATTGGGATCACTTCCTTGGTATGAATGAATTTGATGCAACTGTTATAGTTAATAGTCAAACTAACGAAATGTTAAAAGAATGGCAAAGTTATAAATTTGATGATAATTCACTGCAAAAGTATGTTAATACCAATCAGATGAGTGCTAAGTGTATGGAGATAATACAAGCTGATATACCAAACAGAGGCAGTTTTAAATTGAATTCTCCAGAGGTAATCTTTGAAAATACAATAACCATTGATTTAGGTAATAAAATTTGCATAATTGAAAGAATCAAAAGTACTCATACAGACGACTCTACAATTATTTATATTCCTGATGAAAAAGTTATTTTTTTAGGTGATTCTGCATATGGTACAACCACAAATTTTCTTTTTCATTTCAAGCAATCATTGTTATTTCCTATGATTAAAGACATTAAAAAATATGATGCTGAAATGTTTCTACTTGGTCATGAATCGATTTGTGATTCTAATGAAATGAACATTTATTGGGAAGAGTTAACAACCGCAAGTCGAGTTGTAAAATCCACCTCACTAGAAAATGCTATTGAGTGCTTTAAGGTAGAAAATAAAAGGGATCCTAATGATAATGAATTATTTTTCTTACAAGCATTTGTTAATGACCATATAGTTCAATCACAATAATTCTTAGTAGCCACTTCATTTAAAAATTTGATATGAAGTGGCTTTACTTAATATCATTCTGTACATTTAGTTTCAGTTAATCATCATACCTTTTTCTTTAACTTACAGAGAAATTCAAAAAAAATCATTTATTACAATAAATCGGAAAAGAGATTAATTTTTCTGAAGGGAGCTTTTAAATGTTTAGCAAACTATCCATTATTTTCGCAGTAATTGGTGCTGTACTAAAAAGAGAACAAGGAAAAGCCAAATTTTTGCCTGTTCTAACATTTTTCCTTTTTAGTTTCATCATTACTTGGAACGAACCATTTCAAATTGTAAGATTACTTACTTGGATGAAAAATTAATTGTTAGAAATGTAAAACAATATTATATAGTAAGTCACTCATTTTATTTTTCTAATGTAGTGACTTTTTTAATGCTCTATGTACAAAAAAGACCGAAATGATTAATTTATCTTGGTCATGATTTTTAAATTGCGGGTTTATGAATCCAATAATGCAAAGAATTTAAAATGAACTTTCCTGAAGGTACAGTTATTGGCAGGAGTACAATACTATAAATGACGCCCCATATCATTGAATCTTCTAAATTAAAAGTATTTAAATTACCGCGCAATATCATTTCACTAATTAAAATACCTAATGTGCCAATAAATAAGCTGACAATTAAAGCTGCAAAGAAACTAATCCACCACATTTTCTTATTAGAGATATTCTTTTGAGTAGATAGATAATATCCTATTATGGCCATGGATAGAATTATAGGGATAGAAAATGCTATATATAACCAATTTTCTCCCCGGTAGCTCATACGACCTCCAGCTAAAGTATCCCCTACATTAGAAAAAAAGTATGGAATAATAATTGAACAAAAAATGCCTATAGTCATTCCTTTTAAAGTACCTTGTGCTTTCATACAAACTTCTCCTTATAGGTTTACGTTTATGTCAATGAGTTTTAGTTGTAGCAGGTTTCAAAATAGTAACTGGAAATAATGCTATCCTACGCAAAAAAATCTTCATTACTAAAGAAATATGCTATACCATTAATATACATAATAAGGATATATTCCACTATACCATATTTTTTGATATATCCTACCCAAAATCAGTTCAAACTTTAAGCATTTCCCCTTGTGTAGTTTACCACCACTAGCACAGATAACAGCCTTTCCTAGGATTTCTCAAAATCCCCGTCTTCTGACTAACACTTTACTCTCTTAACCAATTCTGAATTATATGAATTTTAATAATTACATGTTTACCTTTTCTAACCTCAATATTTTCTCAATTAATGCTATTTAGAGGAAAAGTAGTAGTGATTGCATTTTCTGCTAAAATATTATGGTAAAATATTTCTTTATTCTATAATCATCAAGAAAGAAGGAAATATATGGAGCATACAAAAGATAAACCCAAAGAGACTAAGAAGAATTTTAGCCCAAAAGACGCTGTTTTTGTATTCACTTCTTTTACATTCATTTGTGTGGCTACCATTTTCGTTCTTATCGTTAATGATGTATTCACAATACAAAATTTCTTATCATTTAATCAGCCATTCAGATTGGTAATGAGCGTAGTTCTCGCTTCATTTAGTCTTCTTTTGTTTGGGGTAATTTTAACATTGTTTATTCCCTCGAAATATATTGATGAAACTAACAATAGCTATCAAGACTATTCGGTGTTAGGTATTGTTGCCTTTATGTTTATAGGGGCATTATTTGAAGAAATATTGTTTAGGGGAATAATTCAAAATTTGCTTCTTGTTTTTATAGAATCACAGTGGACTGCAATTATAATAACAACTTTATTATTCTTAGGGATTCATACTCAATACTTCAAAAAACCTATCATGCTAATAAATATAACTGTTCCAAGTCTAATTTTTGGGTGGATATATTTTGAAACAAACAATATTTTAGTACCATTTCTTGTACATTTTTTGTTGAATTTAGGAATGACACTATTATTCAAATACAATGTAATTAGCATTAAAAAGTAATTTTCTAATATTTTAAAGCGCTAACAAGTATTACCCCATTCTAAATCAAGGACGAGGTAATACTTGTTTATTTTTGACATTAGATATTTAACTACACTAGCAAATATAACAATAGCACCCGTTACTTAATTAATTTCTATCCTTAATTATAGATAGTCCTTTATGTGTCTATATACAATAAACGCTTATAAATTCCAAAATCACAAAACTTTCCATTTAGTTTTATTTATACTATTACCTCAAAATAATGTACCTTTAAATTTCTCTGGCTTTTTTACATAGCTTTCGATTATAAATCCACATTCTGTGCAAATAATGTATTCAATATCTGAACCTAAACTCATCTTATTTTCTGGATACATAACTCCATATCCACTTTGCTTGCCTCTCCCCAGTTCCTTCTCACCACATTTTGGACATTCTATTACTTTCGTAGAATTCTTCAATTTAAAACCCTCCCTTAATATATCTGAGCTAACTATTATTACGAATGAGCTGTAAATTGGTTCCATCTAATTCAACAGCTTCGTAATTGAATAATTGAGAGCTTCATGTCACTTTACAGATTGTATTCTTTATGTCGTTTTACAACCGCTTCAACACGCATTCATATAATATTTGCATGCCAACCTCCAACTCTTCATCCGTTGCATAAGCATATGATAATCGAATATGCTGGGTATCTTGCGGATCGTAAATATAGCCAGGGTTAATGAGGACTTGTCGCTGCAATAGTTGGGTAAATAACTCTTTATCAACGATTGGTTCATGAAACTTTAACCAAATATAAAAGCCACCTTTTGGCTGACTCCAGCTAGCAATTTCCGTAAATCTCTCATGCAATATCCCCTCAACAAAATTAGCTCTTCGTAATAATTCTTTTCGTAAACTCTTGATATGCTTTTCATACTTTCCAGATTGCAGCCAGTGTAGCACAATTTCCTGTGAAATCGCGCTTGAACCGTAATCCGTTTGCATTTTTATATCCGCTAACCGCTCAATCACTGTTGTCGGACCGATTAACCAGCCAATTCTAAGTCCTGGGCTTAATGTTTTCGATACACTCCCAATATATAGCACTTGCCCGCTGTCATCCATTGATTTTATGGGAGGCGTTGTCGCTTCAAAGAGCAATTCATGATAGACGTCATCCTCAATTATAGGGATGCGAGATTGTTTACACGCTTCATAAAGTTGCTTTTTTTCAAGCTCCGTCCACACCCCTCCAGTCGGATTGTTTAACGTAGGAACTGCATAAAACACAGCCTGTCTTTTTCTTTTCCTTTGGGCTAATGTTTGCGCGAGTTGTTCATCACGATCGATAGAAAGCATTTGCATCCCAACTGACTGGAAAGGGTGAACTGAATTTAAATAAGACGTCTGTTCCTGGAATACGATAGAACCCTGCTCAAGTAGTCCAACAGCAATGAGCTGCAACGCCTGAAGTGCACCAGATACAATACAAACATTTTGGGGCTTTGCATGGATCCCTCTTTTTTTCACATATTCGCAAATTGCTTCTCGCAGTCTATCACTACCCTGTGGCGATGAATAGCCTAAAGCTTTCGGCTGCAAAGTAAGCTCTTTCAATGATGCTTCAATTTCAGCAGTCGGCAATAAACTCGGTGCTAGCTCCCCAGTTCCTAACCGTATGACATCATCACGCTGCTCGTATTCATTGATTAATTGAATGGTATGATAATTCGGCTTATGAAAGCTCGTGTCAATATAGCTTTGCCAATTTGGCTGTGTTTGTGTAATTAATGAATGCCAGGAATTATGAGCTACATAAATGCCTGAACCTACCTTCGATTCTAATATTCCAGCTGCTTTTAACTCCTCTAAAGCCTGCTGAACAGTACTACGGTTTACCCCGAATTGCATAGCAAGCTGTCTTTGTGTGGGCAGCTTTGTGCCTGCCACCCAATCTCCTCGTTCTATATGCTCCGTAATCCATGCCACAATTTGTTGCTGTAATGACATTTCGCTCTGTCTAATTGGCTGCCAGTTCATTCATATCTCCTCTCCCCCCGAAAATTGGGTGGGTAAAAAACCATCCAATTGGTCGTTTTCTTTTATTTATAACATAACTAGAATATTAAATGAAAGGAGGGATATTCATGGAAGCATTTCTTCATGGAATGATTTTAGCATTTGGACTTATTTTGCCCTTAGGCGTACAAAATGTTTTTGTATTTTCTCAAGGCGCAACTCAACCAAATCTAGTTCGAGCATTACCAGCCAGCATTACTGCTGCAATTTGTGATACGCTACTCATCGTACTTGCGGTTTTTGGTTTATCTCTAATCGTGCTGCAATTTGAATGGCTACGCATCACTCTAATGACTGTCGGTATACTTTTCTTACTTTATATGGGCTACACAATTTGGCGCTCCAATCCGGCAACTGCCGATAAAAATGAAGCACTCCCTGTTAAAAAACAAATTTTATTCGCACTCTCTGTCTCTCTCTTAAATCCACATGCCATTTTAGATACAATTGGCGTTATTGGGACGAGCGCTTTAAAATATAGTGGCACGGAGCAAATGTTGTTCACCGCAGCATGTGTTTTGATTTCTTGGTTATGGTTTTTCGGTCTTATTATCGCTGGTGCATCCCTGAAAAAACTCGATAGCTCTGGAAAACTTATGAATATATTTAATAAATGCTCAGCCGTTTTTATATGGGCAACCGCTATTTATCTTTTGACTGGCATTATGTAAAATTTGTTTACATAAAAACGCTCAGGTACCCAAATCTTCGGAGTACCTGAGCGTTTTGCGAGTTGTTGGTTTGGAATAAAGTTTGATCTAAAATATCCTAAAAATCCATATTTCAAGTTAAATGGTAAGAACTCATTTTGAAAAATGATTGATCAAAACGGGTTATTTCTTTGTGAAATACTATGCAATTTTTATAATAAAGTTTGATCATTTTCTACCTAGTAATTCTAAAACAATCGCGCCCTTTAATTGAATAAGGATTTTTTGTTTATTTGTATATTGCTAGGAAATTATCATTTCAAGACTACGTACTGATTTATGCTAAAAACCAGAATTCGATCCTATAACGACAGTAGCGTCTAGTTCCTCGTCTCTAACCACCTTCGTGGTAAGCCCAGCACCAACAAAGATTTCAAGGGTCTGAGTTGCCTGCATTTCGCTCGTCTCTATTAAAAGATGTCCTCCCGGTGCTAGCCAGAGAAAAGCTTCTTTTGCTACTCTTCGCTGAATGTCAAGTCCATCCTCTCCTCCGTCAAGCGCCATCTTCGGTTCATGTAATCGAGCCTCCTGTGGGAGCAGCTTTATTGCCTCGGTAGGAACATAAGGTACGTTCGCAACTAGGGTGTTCACATGGCCTTTAAGTGCGTGAGGCAGAGCTTTATACAAATCACCTTCAAAAACATGGCCACCGAAATCGGTTACGTTGCGGCTTGCACATCGTACTGCGACAGGGTCAATGTCAACAGAATACAATTCAACTCGTCCTAAAGCTGCCGCCAGTGCTACACCCACAGCACCTGACCCGCAACATAGATCAACGACGATATCACCAAAACATGACAGAGTTTCCGCCTGGTGAACAAGAAACTCGGTACGTTGACGAGGCACGAAAACGCCTCGGTCCACTTCTATCCGCAACCCACAGAATTCTGCGTATCCAACAACATATTCAAGTGGTAAACCATCGGCTCGCATTTCCACCATTTTCTTGAGGTCCTCTGGAGTTCGTGCCTCTGAAATAAGTAACCGGGCCTCATCTTCTGCGAAAACACAACCCGCACTCTGAAGCCTGTTAATTATACATTTTTCCGTTTTATTGTCCAAAAAGAAATTAACTTCTTTTCCTATTTATCTCACCACTTTCGCTTATTTATAACTCTATATTCGTTAAAAATTGGAGATATCCTTTTTCAACAAAAAGTCCAATTCAAAAAGATTCGCACTTATTCCATTAAATTTTAATGAAATAACCCGAATTTATCCTTTGATGGTAAAGTTATATCCTTTTAATGGCTGTAGAGTAGAATAGTGAATAATAATTCCAGTTATTAAAGAAATTAATCCCCAAATTAATGCAAGGAAGTGTACCTGAGAGCTTGGTAGAGTATAAATAAAAAGGCAACCAAGTGAAACTCCCAACATAACAAGTATGAAATACAAATAATCTAAATGAACCCAGCAAAGAATGAGAAGATGAGCGACATTTATAATACATATTACGGGAAGTAACATATCCACGTTTAGTTGTTTAATGAGCAACAATACTGGAAGGCAAACAACTATGACACCGGAAGAAAATCCAACTAATGATGAGTACTGATTCGGTTTTGTAGACATTTTCATCACTTTAAATAATGCTGCTCCAATTACAGGAGTGAGTAATCCACCCCAGATATAGAACTCTACTACTGCCTCTTTAGGTAATACATAAGTTAATAGAAATGCTAATAACCAAAAAATAGCACCCGCAATTAACATAAATCCTCCGCCTCGAAATCCTTTGATAAAATCATAGCGATCTTGATTAATCTCAATATTTTTAGGTACAAAAGGTATCCTCACAGTTTCCCTCCTCAATTAGACTTCCACATCATTAAATGGCCCGTTTGTTGAATTGTCATAATCCATGTTGTCAACCTTTTTACAAATTATTGGACTTTATTACAAATGATCAATCTTTATTTTAAATCTACACGAGTTATACCTGATTACTTTTCCTGCCTACATGAGCAGTTCCGGGGCTGACCTGATCACTTCTTCTGCTGACCTGAGCAGTTCCCGGGATTACCCGATCTACTTCTTCTGCCTACCCGAGCAGTTTCCGGGCTGACCTGATCACTTTCTCTGTCTACCTGAGCAGTTCCCGGGATTACCCGATCTACTTCTTCTGCCTACCCGAGCAGTTTCCGGGCTGACCTGATCACTTTCTCTGTCTACCTGAGCAGTTTCCGAGCTGACCCGATCACTTCTTCCCCCAACCCGATCAGTTCCCGGGATTACCTGATCACTTCTTCTGCAGACCCGATCAGTTCCCGGGTATAGTTTTTACAGCTTAAAATAAACGGTCATCTTTTCATTAAACACTTCTGTCTCAATATATCGTTCACCATGATCGTCATTCACATAGTGAATATCATGTAACAGTACATTTGCCTTTAATAGTGCTTCGTGCTGCTGGATGATAGTTGTTGCTTTGGCACTTCCGGCAATCGAAATCGATATATATTGCTCAACTGGAAGTTTCATTTTTTTGCGTGTATCTTGAATTGTGCGAATTAGTTCTCTAATTTGCCCTTCTTCAAGTAAGCTAGTTGTCAGCTGTACATTCAAAAGGACTCGACATGAAGCATCTTCTGCTAAGATGTAATGGTCCTTTACGATGGATTCAGTCAACACGTGCGCTTTTAACAATGTTACCTGTTCCCCATCAATCGTTAACTCTATAGCCCCTGTTCGTTGTAATTCATTTTTCTCCTCATCATTTAAATTCACTACATAATCTTTAACGCTGTTCACTTTTGGTCCAAATGCTGCACCTGCCGTTTTAAAATTAAGCTTATACTGAACAGTTTCATATGCTGAAAAATCATTTGTCCAAACACATTCTTTTATATTTAATTCATCTTTTACGAGCTCGCTATATGGTTGATAATCTGTTAACTCGCCGTCAACAGAGACAATGATTTCACTTAACGGCTGCTTTACCTTGATCCCTTGACTATTCCGTATACTGCGTCCTAGCTCTACAATTGTTAAAATATCGGCCATTTCTTTTTCAAGCTTAGTATTAACGAGCGCTTCATTGTATGTTGGGTAGTTTTGTAAATGCACACTTTTTCCGCATAATTGTCGATATAAATCTTCTGCGATAAATGGCGTGAAAGGTGCTAGTAATTGACAAATTGTCATCAGAAGCTCATACAGTGTACTAAAGGCACCTCGTTTATCCTCTGACAGCCCATTTGCCCAAAATCTTGCTCGTGAGCGACGGATATACCAGTTACTTAGCTCTTCTACAAGCTTGCCGATTTCACGTGTTGCCTGCGTAAATTGATAATCATTCATAGATTTTGTCACAAGCTGGATTGTATGATGTAATCGAGACAAAATCCAATGATCTAGTTTTGTACGTGTACCAGTCTTATCAGCATCGTACTGGAAGCCATCGATTTCTGCATAAAGCTGATAAAATTTGAACGTATTATCTAGTGTATCGACTAGCTTCGATTTCGCATCCATTACATTCTTCTTTGAAAAGCGTTTAGGATTCCAAGGAGAACTGTCGACTAAAAATGCCCACCTTAAAGCATCCGCTCCGTACTGTTCTATCAGTTCAACTGGCTCTAATGCATTTCCTTTACTCTTCGACATCTTCTGTCCGTGCTCATCTAAAACATGCCCTAAAGAAAGTACATTTTTATAAGGTGCTTTACCTGTAAATAAAGTCGAAACAGCTAAAAGACTATAGAAAAATCCACGCGTCTGGTCGATACCTTCAATGACAACATCGGCCGGGAATTGATTGTTAAATGTATCAAGATTTCCAAAAGGATAATGATGCTGAGCGAACGGCATTGAACCACTGTCAAACCATACATCAATGACTTCAGGTGTACGTTCCATATCACCCTTACAATTTGGACAAGTACAAACAACCTCATCGATATACGGCTTATGAAGCTCTATGTCTTGTAAAGTGCTCTTCGATAACACTTTTAAGGCAGCAATACTATTTGGCGCCTCTTCATGACCACAATCCTTACAAACCCATACATTGAGTGGCGTTCCCCAATAGCGATTTCGGCTAATATTCCAGTCCACTAAGTTTTCCAAAAAGTTTCCAAATCTACCGTGTTTAATATGATCGGGATACCATGTGACTTGTTCATTATTTTGTAAAAGCTTATCTTTCAATGTAGACATATTGATAAACCAGCTGTCAGTCGCGTAGTAAAGCAAAGGTAAATCACAGCGCCAGCAATGAGGATAGCTATGCTCATATTTTTCCTTATCAAACAATAGCTCATCTTTAGCGAGTATTTTTATAATGTCGACATCACAATCTTTCACAAATTTACCGACAAGCTCTGGGACATCTTCTGTATAACAGCCTTTCAAATCAACAACATTGACAAACGATAGTCCATTTTGCTGAACTGTTTTATAATCGTCCTCCCCATAGGCAGGCGCGATATGGACGATTCCAGTTCCACTATGCTCTGTGACGTAATCGGCCAGCACAACGACATGACCTTTACTAACGGTTACGTATGAAAAAGGTGGAATGTACGATACACCTTCAAATTCATGCCCCTCATGTTCACTTAACACTTCAACAGAATCAGCAAACACTTTATTCACTAGTGATTTTGCTAAGATATAGACTTTATTGTGCTGCTTCACTCGAACATACATAAGTTTAGGATTCATCGCCAGTGCAACATTAGCAGGTAATGTCCATGGTGTCGTTGTCCAACCAAGAAAATATTCATCTTTATCCTTCAGTTTAAACATTGCCGTGACAGATAAATCTTTGACATCCTTATAGCCTTGCGCAACCTCATGAGAGCTTAATGGTGTTTGACAGCTAGGGCAATACGGCGAAACGCGGTGCCCCTTATATAAAAGCTTTTCCTTGTGCACATGACTTAAAATATTCCAAACGGACTCAATATAATCATTGCTTAGCGTTAAATAGGGGTCATCCATGTCAATCCAATAGCCAAGCTGCTCTGTAAAGGAGCGCCACTTCTTCTCATAGGTAAAGACACTTCCCTTACACTCTTGAATAAATTGTTCGACACCATATTTCTCAATTTCTTGTTTTCCTGAGATGCCCAGCTTTTTTTCCACGCCTAACTCTACAGGCAAACCATGTGTATCCCAGCCAGCTTTACGCTCAACTAAATAACCTTGCATCGTTTTATAACGAGCCACGACATCTTTAATCGTTCTGCCAAATGCGTGACCTACGTGTGGTAATCCATTCGCTGTGGGCGGTCCTTCGTAAAATACAAAAGGCTTATTGCTAGAACGATTCACAACAGACGCTTGAAACGTTCCTTCTTGTTTCCACAATTGACGAATTCTTATTTCTCTTTCTACTGTTGTTTCTTTTTTCTCTTCGACTTGCATGTAAATTCCTCCTATACTGTTGTATAAAAGGCATACAAAAACCCCGTCCCAAGTAAGGGACGGGGTTAACCGCGAATACCACCCTAATTCTATTGAAACAGCGTTCAATAGCACTCAGCAACGTACAATCATACGTGTTCTTTTTAACGGTAGACACCCGAATCAGCTTACTATGTTCAGCCAATCTTCTCAGAGAGGATCTTCATGTAACACTTGCACACCGACTTCCACCAATATGTCGGCTCTCTGTAGAACAAAATGAAACACTACTCTTTCTCATCAACGAATTTGTATGCTTTTATTGTCACTCATCGTAACAAACTAATTTCCGTCTGTCAATAATTACAAATTACTAATATCGTATTTGATTTCCGTTCCTGCTGAGCGCTTTCCCGAAGACGTTCAGTCGAAGCGGAAATCAACTTTTACTTTAATAAAATATTACCCTCAACTTTTGGTGATGAACCAATTTCCCTATAATTCATCGAGACATGCTTCGATACTTTTATGAAGAGCTGCGAACTTAGACTTTCCATTTGTTTTAATATAAAAGCTTTTTAAAAAGCTTTTACAGTTAAAAAGTAAAATTCTGTGATGATGTACATCGAGCTGTTCTTTTTTTACTTTTAAAGTAGCAGGTAATTGTTGCAGCAACTTAATGATCTCATGCTCCTCTAAACCTTGCTCAAGCATAGTGAAAATAGGAACTAAAATCCGTTCATCTTCATTGTGAATGAAAGCATAATTTTCTTGCAAAATGGCGTTCCATAATGCGCTTACAATTTCGATATAAGAATCTTTGTTTAATTTTGAATTTTTTACCAATTTATCGATTGCATCAGCCATATGTGCAACACTATGAGCCCAGCCTTTACCTGGCACGTAACCTCTTACATCTGTTTCAGCTGATAAATAAGCTAGTAATTGATCTTTACAATCATTAATTTTACGCTCAGATAAAAAATCGTCTTCATGATCCCTATGTAAAATAAGTGCGATAAGAAGCGACGTAAATGTTCGAGTAAAAACTAAATCTGATTCGCTTTCAGTAATACCCTTAAAAAGCAAATTATTCAGACTATAATCTAAAAGCTCCGCTAAAAGTGAATGCTCAAGTAAGTTTTTTTCTAAAATTAATTCATAAAACGTACTATAAATTAAGTCATCTCTCAGTTCACTATCTAATGAACCGATATGTAGTAACATTGAAAGAATTAGCTGCCTTTGATTCTCCTGTTCCCAGATAGTTTCTACACTTTCTAATGCTAGAAGTATTTCTCTTAAGTTATCTTCCTGTAATAAGTTTTCATTCATTATCATAAAGCATGTTCCCCTTTGCTGTTTAACATTAAGTCAATGAAATGAAATATTCAAACAATCCACTTGAATGCTATTATTTTTTATAGTTCACTCCACTTTCTTGATACATTCCACAAGATTTCACCTTTATTGTTGATTGACAATAATCACAATTAGCCTGCATAAACAAAACAAGACATTACCATATTGTACCATAATTTAAATGCAAAAACTATTAGTTTAAAGAAAAAGGCTAGACATTCCTATGGCACGAATGTCTAGCCTTTTATTACTAATATTCCTCTACTATTTTCGTGCTACCGATATCTTTAAAATCTATGAAAGGATTAGGAACATCTAATCTAATACTCTCACTATATTGTACTTCCACTCGATCACCTATTGATAATGTTTCAGGGACATCCACCAAAGGGAACCACGTACCATTAGTATGTTTCCGAACAATTTCATCCGCGGATAATTTACCAATATCAGTTGAATCTACGCCCGATACAACTAAAAACTCATGTTCCTTTATAGCTACGACCGTCCCTTTCCTTGTATGAAGCAATTGACTTTCCTTCGCAGGAATCTTATATTTTTCACGTAAAGAGGCTACTTCCTTACTATAATGCTGTTCAAAATAGTTTTTAGCATCTCTCTCTACGTACCAATTTAGTATCTGGTCATCTACATCCGGATATTCATTTTGAGCATGCTCCCACAATAACTTGAGCATTGCAAATTTATAGGCGATTGGCCTAGCATAACGTTCGATAAACTCTTCTTTTGTAAGATGAAGCATTTGTAAACGTTCTTCTAATGTTGGATTTATTTCAGCGCTAAGTCCTTCCATCAATATTTTTAGATTTTTATCAATTTCTTCTTGTGTAGGCACTAACCCCTTTGATTGTGCATAAGCAAAGGAAGATTCTAGAGATAAAAAACTATTAAAACTTGATGGATACAAGCGATCCTTACCATTTACGAGGGAATCCCTTTGCAAATGTAATTCTAGAATTTTTTCATCTAAAACAGTTGGTATACTTGCTGTTTGCTCCTGATTTTCGCTGAATTGAGTATACAGAAATAGTCCAATACAAACTGTCAATATTATAGACATTACACTATATTGCCAACGCCAAGACCTTTTTTTCATCTCACGCTGTTCCAAATGCTGTACAACATTGGTCATAACACGCTTTTTGCTTTCGCTTAAATCATTTAATACCCTCACATCGACTTTACTCATGCAGCAGGACCTCCCATTCAATATGCTGTAGCTTTGGCTTTAATAACTCTCGTCCACGACGTAACCTTGTTTTCACCGTACTCTCCGGAATACTTAAAAGCTCTGCAATTTCAATAACAGGCATTTCCTCAAAATAAAAATAAATAAGGACCTCACGCTGTTTCAATGGTAGTGCTAAGATGGCGTTTTCAACTAAGGTTTGTTCATCCTGCTGCACTAGCATGTCCCTTTTCATGATAGCCTGCTTGGCAAAGATTTTCTGTTGAACTTGTATTTTACGGTATGTCCAGCTGCGTAAATAGTCTTTACTTTTGTTGATGACGAGCCTCGATAAATATGCCCGTAATTCTCCTCTTTCTTCATAGTTTTGCTGATTATCGTAAAATTTAATAAATACATCTTGAACGATATCTTCAGCACTTTGTAAATCCTTGACGTAATAAAAGGCAAGTCGGATGAGCCTTTCTGTATGCTGCTGCATTATTTCTTCGAGTTCTTTAATTTCAAGCAACATCTCTCCCCCTCTCTGCCCTATAAACGGTGCTCACGGTATAGAGGTTTGCTTTTTTTGTATTTTTTTTAAATAAATGATACCTGTTCTTTGAACTGTGGTTTTCTTGAGTTGTATTTCTTCCTAAGCCGAGTCCAAGGCTAACTCGAGTAGTTATTGGCTTTACCTGATCACATTTCTCGACTACCCGAGCGGTTTTGAGCTTTACCCGATCACATTCCTTGGCTACCCGAGCGGTTTTGGGCTTTACCTGATCACATTCCTTGGCTACCCGAGCGGTTTGGGGCTTTACCCGAGCACATTCTTCGGCTACCTGAGCGGTTTGGGGCTTTACCCGATCACATTCTTCGGCTACCTGAGCGGTTTGGGGCTTTACCCGAGCACTTTCTTCGGCTACCTGAGCGGTTTGGGGCTTTACCCGAGCACTTTCCTCGGCCACCCGAGCAGTTCTGAATTCATTATTCTAAATTTTCATCAGAAAAAGGAGTGATGACCGTTTTTTCGGATGAAGACAGCACAATATTCGTTGAAGGTGTTCCATAAGGCATCGCATCATCAATAAACTGCTCTAATGTTTCCACTGAGTTAGTTGCAATTTTTACAATATAACTGATTTCACCCGCTACACGATAGCATTCAAGGACATCGGGATGTGCGTTACAAAAATCCGAAAGACTTTTACAATCAATTGATTTAAATAAAATAATGGCTTGAATGTCGCGATTGATCTTTTTTAAATTAACCCTAGCACCGTAACCTTCAATAATCCCCTGCTCTTCCAGTTTTCTTACACGTTCAATAACAGCTGGAGACGATAAATGAACCATAGCCGCTAATTCCTTCATCGATACTTTTGCATTTTGTTGTAATTGCTGTAAAATTTCACGATCTATTTGATCCATAAGTATCCACCTTTTTTTATAAACTAGATTTAATAAAATTCCTTTTATTATAAAGCAAATTATCTAAATTACATTATACAGATTCTGTCATTGAATAGCATTATTCTCTACAATTAGACGTATAAAGGAGGCATTAATAACATGAAAAAAATATTATTACTATTAGCAAATGGATTTGAGGCAGTTGAGGCGAGTGTTTTTACAGATGTACTTGGCTGGAATAAATGGGAGGGTGATGGCACAACAGAGGTCCTGACCGTAGGATTGCATCAACAATTGCAATGTACATGGAATTTTAACGTAGCTCCTGAAAAGTTGCTTCATGAAATTTCATTAGAGGATTTTGATGCACTTGCGATTCCTGGAGGCTTTGAAGAGGCTGGATTTTATGAAGATGCTTTTAGCGAGGAGTTCCAGGCGGTAGTTCGTCATTTCGATGAACACAAAAAACCTATTGCGACAATTTGTGTAGCTTCCCTTATTTTAGGTCATAGCGGAGTACTACATAATCGAAAAGCTACTACTTATAATCATCCAACTAGTAAACGATTAGCACAGCTACAATCCTATGGTGCAGATATCGTAAATGAACGGGTTGTTCAGACTGAGCACATTATTACATCCTCAAATCCAGGTACTGCATTTGATGTTGCCTTTTGTTTACTAGAAAGGCTGACATCTGTGGAAAATACAAAGAAGGTAAAGGATTTAATGGGGTTTAATTAATTTAATGAAGCTGTCTCCACTAAACACTTGGATACAGCTTCATTCCATTTA
Source organism: Lysinibacillus sp. G4S2 (assembly GCF_030348505.1). NCBI lineage: Bacteria > Bacillati > Bacillota > Bacilli > Caryophanales > Bacillaceae > Lysinibacillus > Lysinibacillus sp. G4S2. Next base: position 2,885,577 of record NZ_JAUCFJ010000002.1, read on the forward strand.
ATTTGATATTAATTGATATAATTTCGATCCAAATTCTTTATTTTTTGTAACCAATGAAATTGTTCTTGTTCTTCCAAAATTATTAATTGGTAAGGCAAAAAGCTGAAGATGACCGATATTTTTAGCCATAAGCTCTGGAACAATCGTAATTCCCATTCCAGTACTTACTGCTCCAAAAATAAAATCCCCAAAGTTTACCTCAGTTATGATATTTGGTGTGTAGCCAAGAGATTGTATTTGTTCTACTATCTCCTTCCTTGAATCACAAGGAGCTTCATGAACAATAAGCGGCTCCTCACACAATTCAGCAAGCTCAACTGTTGCTCTTGAATTAAAACGATGATTCAAAGGAAACACAGCATAGTAAGGTTCCGTAAACAATTCCCAACTCCACAAAGATTCTCCCGTATATTTAGCATCCACAAATACTGCATCAAGTCTACCTTTTTCTAAAGATTGTAACAGTTCATTTGAAGTATTTTGAATCATTAATGTTATAGGTCGATCTAGTTGCTTAAGTTCATTCATTTTGTTTGGCAAATAGTAAGTGGCTAAGCTAGGCAGACCACCGATTGCAATAGGGTTACTCTGACTAAATTGCTGTAATTCTTCACGAATAGATGTTAATTCAGTCAAAACTGGTGTAATTCTAGTGTAAAAACGTTCGCCAGCTTCTGTTAATTCGATACCAATAGATGTCCTATGAAATAGCTCGATACCAAGATTATTCTCTAAGTTTCGTATATGTTTACTTAGTGCAGGTTGGGAAAGATTAGTGATTTGTGCAGCTTTAGAAAAACTTTTTTGATTGGCAGCGGCAATAAAACTGTGTATCCATTCTACATTCATTATATTCACTCCATAGCCTATAACGTTTTGTTATACCCTTATAAAATAGTGATTGTTCCATATTCAACGTTTTCTAGTAATCTATTAAATATAGAAGGTGCTTCGATTATAACATATTGTTATAAGTTAACTAATCGAAAAAATGCTTAGCATCTTTAATATATGGAGGTTCAATAGATGAAAAATGTTTTATTATTATCCTTTGGCATGTTTGCCTTGGGCTTTGATGCCTATGTGATCGCAGGGCTTCTTCCAGGAATTAGCGATACGTATCAAAAAAGCACGTCACAAGTCGGCCAAGCTGTGAGCGTTTTTACTTTATTTTACGCAATTTCAGCGCCATTATTCTCTTCTTTACTTGCAGGAAAACCAATTAAAAAAATCTTAATATGGTCAATGCTTATTTTCACTATAGCAAATAGTATTACAGCTTTAGCGCCGACTTTTTCTATTCTTCTTCTATCAAGAGCAATTGCGGGGACAGGGGCTGGATTATTTTCACCTTTAGCTGTAGCAGCTTCTACAAAATTCGTTTCTAGTGAAAAAAAAGGGAGAGCTCTAGGGTTGACTATCGGAGGAATGAGTATGGGAACAGTGCTTGGCGTTCCTTTAGGAATCTATATATCAAACTTATTTGATTGGAAAGTAACACTTTGGCTATTAGTGATGATCGGTGTAATTTCTATTTTATGTATGTATATTTTCCTACCCGATTTCCCAACAACACCTCCCCCCGCCCTTAACGAACGACTAAAAATGTTCCTAGATAAAAGAGTAACTATAACTGTATGTATAACATTTTTCGGCAGTGTTGCCAGCCTTGGCTTATACACATATCTATCTCCCCTATTAGAGGAAATGGCAGGCTCCAGTAACTTAACGATATATCTTTGGGCATGGGGATTGGGTGGCTTATTTGGAAGTATAATAATTGGTTACTTAATCGACTATTTCGGAAAACCAAAAACTTTGGTTACAATCATATTATTTACTTTAACTTTATCCATTATTTGTATACCATTAATGATTAACTTACCTATAATAAAATACTTACCGTTCTTTGTCTGGGGAGCAATGGGATGGGCATGTCAAGCACCTCAACAACATATTTTACTATCATATCAGCCAAATAACGGAAGCTCAGCAGTGGCATTAAACAGCTCTGTAAATTATTTAGGCAGTGCAATAGGCGCAAGCTTAGGCGGGATTGTATTGTCCTTACAAATTGGATCAATTAAGTTGATTTATTTTGCAGTAATTTCTATGTCATTTGCAATTTGTTTACAGTTTTATAGCATGAAGAAAAAATTTAGCGATTAAATTTATTTAACAATTGCGGCTCTAACTGTTGATTCGATGATTTTATTTGTCGCTTCGATGGTTAGAATTGCAACTTGAAGACTCTATCATTCATCTTGAAACTTCTATTCGTCATATCGAAGGTCCTATCCACGATTTTGAAGGCCCTATCCACGATTTTGGAGGTTCTATCCACGATTTTAACGTTTCTATCCACGATTTCGGAGGTTCTATCCATCACTTTGGCGATTCTATCCGTCACTTTGACTGTTCTATACGTCGCTTCTGTTGTTCTTTCCGTCGCCCTGACGATTCTATCCGTCACTTTGATTGTTCATTCCGTCGCTCTGATGATTCTATCCGTCACTTTGACTGTTCTATCCGTCACTCTGTTTTCTATCCGTCGCTTCGGCTGTTCTTTCCGCCACTTTGACGATTCTATCCGTCACTTTGACTGTTCTATCCGTCACTCTGTTTTCTATCCGTCGCTTCGGCTGTTCTTTCCGTCGCTCTGATGATTCTATCCGTCACTCTGTTTTCTATCCGTCGCTTCGGCTGTTCTTTCCGCCAGTTTGACGATACTATCCGTCACTTTGACTGTTCTATCCGTCACTCTGTTTTCTATCCGTCGCTTCGGCTATTCTTTCCGTCGCTCTGACGATTCTATCCGTCACTTTGACTGTTCTTTCCGTCACTCTGTTTTCTATCCGTCGCTTCGGCTGTTCTTTCCGTCGCTCGGATGATTCTATCCGTCACTTTGACTGTTTTTTCCGTCGCTCGGATGATTCTATCCGTCACTTTGACTGTTTTTTCCGTCGCTCTGTTTTCTATCCGTCACTTTGACTGTTCTATCCGTCGCTTCAATTGTTCTTTCCGTCACTTTGAAGTTCTATCCGTCGCTTTGATTGTTCTTTCCGTCACTCCGTTTTCTATCCGTCACTTTGCCTATCCGGAGGTGTCTATCCATCACTTTAACCGGGCTATCAATCACTAAGAATTATAAAGTGCATTACTACCATTATCTAGGTAATGGCGTTTGAAAAAGTTGTAGCTTGCATTAAATGTAAACTCCCACAATCTGTAACTATTTGTAATTTATTTCGTCTAATTGGCAATAGAATACATTTTTTTGGGAGGCAGCCTAATGAAAAAATTTTTGTTTCTAATTTTGTTGGTAAGTCTATTTTTGATTTCTGCTTGTACAAATGAAAAAACGCAATCATTAGAAGCCTTTTATAAGGAAGCAAAAATTGAAAGTATAGATAAAGTAATCATCCAAGAGGGTTCAACTGGTGCTTCAAAAACGATAACTAAGCAAGAACAAATCAATGAATTCGTTTCTCTGATTAAAGATATAAAGTTTACTCCACAAGAAAATCAAGAAAAACGTGTTGGATGGAAATACGGTATTACTCTTTTTGATAGTAAAAGAGAATTTAAATTTACACTAAGTGAAATTGATGATATCTACTATGATTCAAACCCAGATATTTATCCTATTGTAGAGAACTATTACAAACAGTTGGAAATTGTAGAAAAGTAAAGATTTTAAAACTAATGACCTCTTTATATTGAGGTTTTTTGTTTTTCGGAACTTCTATCCGTTACTTCGATGAGTTGTTTTGACAGAAGTGCATAAAAAAACCGACCTCCTAGGAGATCGGTTTTCATATTTAAATGATTACTCAGCAGCTTTTGCGCGAAGAACCATTTGTAGGATACCACCGTGACGGTAGTAGTCTACTTCTACTTCTGAGTCGAAACGAGCTAAAGCTTGGAAAGTTTTAACTGAACCGTCTTCAGATTTAGCAGTAACTGTTAAGATTTCACGTGGTTTTACGTTGTCAGTAATGTTTACAGAGATTTCTTCTTTACCAGTTAAGCCTAAAGTTTCAGCTGATTCACCTGGCATGAATTGAAGTGGAAGAACACCCATCATTACTAAGTTAGAACGGTGGATACGCTCGTATGATTGTGCGATAACAGTTTTCACGCCAAGTAGGAATGTACCTTTCGCAGCCCAGTCACGAGAAGAACCCATACCGTAGTCGTTACCAGCAAGTACTACTAAGCCAGTACCTTGCTCTTGGTATTTCATACATGCGTCATAGATGTACTCTACTTCGCCTGTTGGCCAGTAAGTAGTGAATCCACCCTCTGTACCAGGAGCAACTTGGTTACGGATACGGATGTTTGCAAATGTACCACGCATCATAACTTCGTGGTTACCACGACGAGAACCGTATGAGTTGAAGTCACGGATTGCAACACCGTTTTCGATTAAATATTTACCTGCAGGTGTATCTTTACCGATTGCACCAGCTGGAGAAATATGGTCAGTTGTAATTGAGTCACCGAACTTCGCCATAATGCGTAAGCCGTCTAAGCCTTTAATAGCTTCTGGCTCTTTTGCAAGACCTTGGAAGAATGGTGGGTTTTGGATGTAAGTTGATTTGTCATCAAATGTGTATAGAGACTCAGTTGATGTTTCAATTGCATTCCATTTTTCGTTCGCTGTGAATACAGTTTCGTATTCTTTTTGGAATAATTCACGGTTAACTACAGTACCTAATACTGCGTTAACTTCTTCAGTTGAAGGCCAGATATCAGCGAAGAATACTTCGTTGCCATCTTTGTCTTTACCGAATGAATCTTTTTGTAGGTCAACATCCACAGTACCAGCAAGTGCATAAGCAACAACAAGTGGTGGTGAAGCTAAGTAGTTAGCTTTTACAAGTGGGTGTACACGGCCTTCGAAGTTACGGTTACCAGAAAGAACTGATGTTACGAATAAATCGTTCTCTTTGATTGCTTCTTCGATTTCAGGAAGTAATGGACCTGAGTTACCGATACATGTTGTACAACCGTAACCTACAGTGTTGAAACCGATTTGGTCAAGGTAAGTTTGTAAACCTGAATCTTCTAGGTAACCAGTTACTACTTTAGAACCTGGTGCTAAAGAAGTTTTTACCCATTTAGGCACAGTTAGACCTTTTTCTACAGCTTTTTTCGCAACTAAGCCCGCAGCGATTAATACGTATGGGTTAGATGTATTTGTACAAGAAGTGATTGCAGCGATTGCTACAGCACCTGTTGGGATTTCTACATCACCTTCAGCGAATTTAGCTACAGAAGTTTTTGCGAATTCATCTTCAGTTAAACCGAAACCTTGTGTACCTTGTGGTGCCACTACTGCTTCTTTGTAACGAGTACGCATTTGAGATAGTGGAATTAAGTCTTGTGGACGTTTTGGACCAGAAAGGTTTGGTTCGATTTCAGCTAAGTTTACTTCTAATACGTCAGTGTAAACTGGCTCTAAAGTTGGATCGAAGAACATGTGGTTAGACTTTAAGTAAGATTCTACAACCGCGATGTGCTCTTCGTCACGACCAGTTAAACGCATGTAGTTTAATGATTCTTCGTCAATTGCGAAGAAACCACATGTAGCACCATATTCAGGAGCCATGTTAGAGATTGTCGCACGGTCAGCTAGTGGTAATTTAGTTACGCCAGGTCCGAAGAACTCAACGAACTTACCAACTACGCCACGTTGACGTAATACTTGAGTTACTTTTAATGCTAAGTCAGTAGCAGTAGTTCCGTTTGGAAGATCGCCAACTAATTTAACACCGATAACTTCTGGAATTGGGAAGTATGAAGGTTGACCAAGCATACCTGCTTCAGCTTCGATACCACCAACGCCCCATCCAAGAACGCCGATACCGTTGATCATTGTTGTATGAGAGTCAGTACCTACTACTGAGTCTGGGAATGTTTCGAAAGTACCGTCAGCATTTTCGTTTACATGTACAACTGGAGCTAAATACTCTAAGTTTACTTGGTGAACGATACCAGTTGCTGGTGGTACAGCACGGAAGTTATTGTAAGCAGTTTGAGCCCATTTTAAGAAGTTATAACGCTCAGCGTTACGTTCAAATTCTAGGTCCATGTTTGCTGCTAATGCAGATGCATTACCGTATTTGTCAACTTGTACTGAGTGGTCAATTACAAGGTCAACTGGAATAGCAGGGTTGATTTTGCTTGGGTCGCCACCCATTTCTTTCATAGCAGAACGTAGAGAAGCAAGGTCAACTACTACTGGTACACCAGTAAAGTCTTGTAATACAACGCGTGAAGGTTTGAATGGTACTTCAGCTTCTGGATCTGCACCGTTACCCCATTTTGCTAATTCGTTTACGTGCTCTTCTTTGATTACATATGCATCATATTGACGTAAAACAGATTCTAATAATACTTTGATTGAGTAAGGAAGGTTTGAAACTTTTGCAACGCCAGCTTTTTCAATCGCAGCTAAGTCATAGTAATTATAAGATTTACCATTAACTTCGAATGATGCGCGGCTGTTGTGTAAATTACCTTGTGCCATTTGCGGATCCCCCTAAATATCTTTTTGAAAAGGCCTATTAAAAAAATTTAAAGCATCTTTTCTCCAATACCCATGATAACGCATTAATATTCATAAGTAAATTACATTAATATTATCTTTTTCAATAAGTAATTCTTATGACCTTGATTTCTAACCTAAATGTATTTAATTTTTTGATGTGCATAATATGAAGGTTTTGCTGAAAGGACATTTTTATACATTAGAAGCTAAATGTTTTAAAGGGAGTACTTGTAGTTTTTTATTTTGAAATGGCGATCCAGTAAAAAATCAATGATTTGGCTTTGTGCTTGTACAAAGTACTCCCTTCCGAATCCGTGACATCCGCCAGAGATTTTAACTTATTTTCAGAGAATGTTTTGACATCCTCTGAAAAGTAACTTAAATCTGCATTCATCTGTTCACCATAGGGGTAGGAGACTTCTGTATCCGTCGCTACAAAAATATTGCTGAAATAAGTTAAATTTCCCGGACAAGTAATAGTAATAATAGAAGCAATCATAACAAAAAAACGTATTTACAACAACTGTTATCCTTGAATATTTAGAACATTCACATTTTTATTCTTCGTTCAACCTAATGTCACAGCATGGATCCTTTTAAATATGTAATAAAAACCTCAAGAAAAAATCTTTAAAATCAAATGTAATAAAAAAACGGACTGTCTATTTTGTGATTACTAGCATTTTGAAACCACTTACTCACTCCCCTGCACATATTATCCCGAAAACGAATCCAAAGATTTTCAGTTCGTTTTTCAATTCGAAATTAGGCTTAGTATATGCTTCTTCTAGCACAATCCATATTCTGGTTTGCTTTCAGATTTATCTTTAATAATTTTCCCTTTAATCAATTCACACATTTTTTAATTAATAACAAATTGATTAATATGTCTAAAGCATTCAGTAGAGTACTGAATACTATGAATATGTAAGCTGCAGATTATAAAACTTTTATTTGCAAAGGAGGTGAATTTCAAATGCCTTTAACTACTGGTCCGATTGAAAATACAGGAAATCTACCTGCTAATGCTAGTAGCGTTCGTATTAAAGTTCTTAACCTTACTGGAGGCTTACTTTCCGGACTAATTAGAGTTTTCAGACTGAACGGTACAAGACAATTACTATCAGTGACTGCTTTTAACGTAGGTGCTAATTCCTCTACTTTTATAGATGCAAGTGTTGGAACTTCGGCTCAATATGAAGTTGAAATTGCTCCAAATCAAAATGGTGGATTATTTAGCGTTTACGGATTAACTGCTTCAGGTGTTATCATTACTGCCCAAAGATTAGTTAACTCAGAATTAACACAGATTCTTTAATTTGAAAGTGGCTGTCAAAACTTTAAAAAGCGCGAGAAATCAATTTTAAAAACGTTGATTTCTCATGCTTTTCTGATGTGAAATTTTTTGTTTTTTACTATTTATTTTCTTTTAAATTACTCTCACAACGATTTGGATTGTATGGGTAATAATAATTAATAAGCCTAAACCAATACAACATGTCGCCAACGTGCTATTTTTTTGTTTTTTTTGCTTTACAAGACCAAAAATAGTCAGGCTTAAACCAATCGCAATAGATACTATTGATAGAATGGTAAAAAACGGTGTACTTAATGAAGAATTGAAAAAAATACTTTCTAATTGCATTTTACGCTCTCTCCTTAAACTTAGATATTAAAATCAATAATGCCATGGCAAAATTGCTCGGAATCGGCTTTGTGTTTGTACATACTTCAAGTTAAACCGCATCCTCCCTTTCAATATTACGAATGCCTAAGTAAGCAATTGCTCCTCCAATAACTGCAAGCCCTATTTGAAGTGGAATAAATGTCACCAAGGAGATTTCTGGATTATAAGAACAAGCAATGGCCACTACAATAAGTGATGAAGTAATTGTGACCGGAACAGAATGATTACGCATTCCGAAATATAATGGAATTAAACTCATTCCCGCAGAGGCAATTACAAAAGGAACCATGTTAATGACTTCTCCTAGAAATCGATTTACAGTTAATGTAAATGGAACTATAGGGATATAAATATTAACGATAGTAAATAGTCCTGCAACAACGATATTAGACAGCATCATAGTAATTAACGTTAACGATACGATTAGCAGCAGTTTACTAGCGATGATTTTCTTCCTATTAACAGGATAAGAAAATAAAAGGGATATTGTTTTATTTTTATATTCTTCAATGACTATTTTCGAAATCAATACAGAGGCAAATACAATAAACGTTGCCCTAACGCTTGCACCAATCAATATGTATACATCCTGATACACTGTAATTAGTAAATCACCCTCACTATGTGCTAAATAAATTACGAAACACATTATTACTGTTAATAGGATATTTGCGATAATCGCACCTTTTACATACCAACCTAATTTAAATTTCTTCAATTCTAGCTTTATTAGCTGTAACATCCCTTTCACCCCTCCTCTTCTAGATTGTCGTCTCACTACACGGTCATATAAGTACACTTATTATGTTAAATATTGGTAAACTATCATTATGCTTGAATCCTTCCATTACTATACGGAATAACATAACAGCTAAAAAAATGATAAATGTGAATTTCAGAAGAAAATTCATGAATGCTATGAGTCCTAAATATTTTGTAAACGTAAGTCTAATCCCAAGTGTAGATCCCAATGCCGTGAAGCTGCTTGCTAAGGAAATTGCGACAATCATTAGTTTAAGCATGGATTCGCTCTCCTTTCATTTTGTAATTTAATTGTACGAATCGATTTTCACTTTTTTCTTACTCATTCCTTACAAATTTATTAATTTTAAAGTTGAATACAAAAAAGACCAGGATCTCATGAAGAGAATCCCGATCTTTTCAATATAATATTAGTTTGAAATTTGTGTTTTCTTAAACATTGAGACTAGCGTCACTCCACATAAAGACACAATCCCTATGAACAATAATAAGTATCCAATTGGAATCAAGAAGAAAGGTTCCTCTAATTTGCCATCTGCAGCTACATTACTTCCAATGATGGCCTTTGCAAGAAAACAGATTACTCCTAAAAGAATTGGTGTAGATGCAATTACATATTTCATTTTCATAATATCTTCCTCCATTAAAGTTAGTTTATTTGTTAATACACTTATTTTTTATCCTGTTTGTATTTTGAATCGAAAAATCATTCCCACAACTTACATCTGTACAGAAATTCCAACATCTACAGGCTTTTCGAAGGAATTCCAGGTGACAAAATAACACCCCAGTTAATACGATTATAAATTCCAACCAATACTGTTTGATGCCTCACCGCTTTCTCAACTTTCTACAATCATAATATCTAAAACCTCATCCTTAGTCAATAATTATTTATCGAAAAACAATAAATTATTATTGTTTTTAACAATACGTGTTGACGTTATATTTTCACTTTACTGAAATAAAAGTGGAGTGAATGCAAAAATAAAATATAAATAAGCCTAAGATAGCAGAATTAATTGCCATCTTGGGCTTTTGTCATTTTAACAACTATTTGACGATTAATTTTCTATAGTTTTATTTTCGGCTACCTTTGCAAGGAGATGTGAACTAGCAAGAGAAACTTCAATTAAAACTCGTATGAATCTGACATTAGGAGTAAATGCTGTAGTTATGTCAACAGTTCTAGAGTCAATATAGCGACTTATGGGAGAAGGTGTTTGTATTTCATTACATCAGACAATAAAAATTTTTTATGAACGAAAAATGCCTGTTGAATTCATCAGTATTAGCTCAAACTATAAAATGAACAATCGTAGAATAACGTTCTTTACAAAAGAACTTCATCACCTTCTATAGGAGGCAAAAAATGAATATAAAATTACGTCTTAAAATAATGATTTTTCTCCAGTTTTTTATTTGGGGATCTTGGCTTGTTACACTCGGTTCTTATATGATTAATACGTTGAGTTTTACTGGTGCACAAGTTGGATTTGTATATAGTTCAACCGGTCTTGCTGCCATCTTTATGCCAAGTATTATAGGCATTGTTGCAGATCGCTGGGTAAAAGCAAATATTTTATATGGAATCTTACATTTCCTCGGTGCGATTACCCTATTTACAGCTGCTCAAATTGCTGATCATACTATTATGTTTTGGGTAATGTTCTTTAACTCGATTGTTTATATGCCAACACTTGCTTTATCGAATACAATTTCTTATGTTAGCTTAGAAAAAAAGGGGTTCGATATCGTAAAGGACTTCCCGCCTATACGTGTCTACGGGACAATTGGTTTTATTCTTGCGATGTGGATTATTAGTATTGCTAAGCTTGAATTAAGTAATATTCAGCTATTCATAGCTAGTGGAGCATCGATGGTACTTGCACTATACTCATTTTCTCTTCCTACCTGCCCAACTTCCAATGCCATAAAGGATAAGTCGTTAGTTAGCCTTTTAGGACTTGACGCTTTTGTTCTTTTTAAACGAAAAAAAATGGCTTTGTTTTTCCTTTTTTCAATGCTATTAGGTGTTGCCCTTCAAATTACCAATACATTTGGTGATCCATTTTTACACGATTTCGCGTTGAACCCAGAATATAAGAATAGCTTTGCCGTTAAATATCCAGCTATTTTATTATCAGTGTCGCAAATTTCAGAAGTATTCTTTATTTTGACCATTCCCTTTTTCTTACGTAAATTTGGAATTAAGAAAGTAATACTCATCAGCATGGTGGCATGGACATTACGCTTTGTATTCTTTGGATTCGGAAGTCCAGTCGGTGTAGGATTCTTATTGTTATTATTATCTATGATTGTTTACGGTTGTGCATTTGATTTCTTTAACATTTCGGGAGCCATTTTTGTAGAAAAAGAAGTCGATCCTCGAATTCGCGCCAGCGCTCAAGGATTATTTAGTACAATGGTAAATGGAATCGGCGCCTATGTGGGGGCTATAATTAGCGGAACAGTAGTTGATTATTATACAGTTGATGGAGTAAGAAATTGGCAAAACATTTGGTTGTTTTTTGGAGCCTATACTCTCGTTTTAGCAATAATTTTTGCGATAACTTTTAAATATAATCATGACAGCAATGAAATGAAAATTTGACCGTTTGCTTTTGTCTTCACTAATAAGAATGTTACTACAATATCCAACTGTATCTCCTCACTTACTCACGGGAAATATGTTTTCCATTAATCGGAAATCCAAGGTGATGGAAATCCTACCCTTGCTTGTTTTCAAGTACAAGAAAGAGCCTTACCGTTCTCGGTATAAGGCTCTTTTACTTTAGCAGAAAAACCGGCTACCTTCAGTTACTTCAGGATGCTTTTATATGGCTTTAACGCTTTCTCCACTCTTCAAGAGACATCTCATTAAAATCCTCAACATCATCTAGTCTCAATGGTGTAATTAATTCTAAGGAGTTACCATCTGGGTCTGAGAAATAGATTGCTGCATGCGCATGAGGTTTGTTTGATAAAACTAAAGGTTGCTGTTCAGAAGTAAGGCCAAATTCAGTTCGAACTTCTATGCCAATTGAAGACAACCACTCTTTCACATGTTCAAGATCTTCTTCATCAATTTTAAACGCCAAATGTCGGATAGATGGATGGTATTTTAATTGAACACTATCATTTTCCCATAATCCTAACCAGCTTTCTCCTTTAACTATCCAAAAGAAAGCGACTTTTCCTTTTTTATACGCGAGTTCTAACCCTAACTTTTTATAAAATAAAATCGAATTTTCTAAATTACGAACTGGTAAATGTGCTTCATATAAACCTTTAATCATTTCAATATTCTCCTATTTCATCTTTATTTATGAAATAATATATTAAAAACACATTCCATTTACATCAATCTTTAGTCTGAATCTTTAAAAAACCTATCTTCAATAAAGTATCTAAAAACAGAAAAAATTCCAACTAATACATAAATCAAACTATTGAAAAACACTATAATCATAAAAAACATACTAATATACGTAAAATCGTCACCAATACTAAAAATACTTGAGATGAATTTAACCAAAGATAGAAAAACAACTGGTATCAAAATTGCACCGAATAATCCAATGCGTATCAAAGAAATATTTTTCACTTTATGGAAATATAAAAACACACCGTTTGTTAAAAAAATTAAAAATAAAAAAAACCCCGCTATAGAAATATCCATAATTATACAAACACCCTCCAGAATTTAGCGAAATAAATATTAAAAGAACTCATATAATCCATTAACAAAATACTCATATATTTTGTCATCAATTATATTTTCACCGTACCCTTCAAAAAAGATTTGTTTTTCGATTTCGTTTTCAAAGACATTTGGTTTCGGTCGAATTGCAAGAGATACATCATATCTTGGGTCTCCGTATGCTCCACTCCCCCAATCAATAACACCTGTCACTTCCCCGTTGGAAACCAATACGTTATCAATTGTATAGTCTCCATGAATTAACGTCTGCTTATAATGATCTGGTTTATATTTTTTAACCTTTTCCAATAATTCCTTAGTTCCATCTACTTCATTTTTAATAAGATTATCGTTTGCTTGACTTATCATTTGCTCAAGCCAGTTTTTATGGTGTATTAGTTCCTTTGGACAAGGCGTTGAATGAACATCAGCTAAGAGTTTGCCAAAGTTAAATATTATTTCTTGTCTTATTTCCTTATTTTTCTCATCTTTTAAAGCAATTCGGATAGTTTCACCCTGAAAGAATTCAAAAAGTGCCCAACATTGACTATCTTGCTTTTGTTCAACGAATAGCTCAACTTTCGGAACACGTAGTTTTGTTTCCTTTGCCAATCTGTTTAGTACAGAAACCTCTCTTTTTAACAAAGAACAGAACCATTCACCTGTTGTTCTTTTGAGAGCAAAAGAGCCTTGATGACTCTGAATAATCGCAACATTCGAGGTGTATCCTTGTCTTGGAAACTTAATACAGTCAATGTTTTTTAGATATTCTCTTATTTCTTCTGGTATTTCATCTACCTGTATTGGCTGCAATAAAAAAACCCCCACCTCTGAAAAGATATTAGCATACGCTTCCCCTTACCAAATAATCAAAATAATTATGTCAATCTATTTTCCACTAGAATTCTAATAACTTAGTGACCGCCTTTAACATTAAAATATCAATTTCAACAACAATAAGAGATTGTTTCAATAATGATAGCGACTACGCTACCGATTCTAATCAACTTTATTTGAATATCAGATAACTCAGGGATTTCTTTGTATCGCTATCGCTCAAAAAAGAAAAAGCTTTCCATAGGCTGTTACATACTCCAAATACAAAAGCCATAAGTATGGATAATACTATACTTATGAATAACATCGCTTCTCCACCGTTTAAAACTTTAATTATAGATTAATTCTTCCATATGTTTCAATATTCCTGTTGTTTTTGGGTCATCACCAAAAGTTGTGGATGACATTTGTTAAAATATATGCCATGTATTAATTGATCTTCGTTCCGACTAGGCGACTCCTTGGGGATTAGCGTTACAGATGAGACCCTGTGGCGAGCATGTAGAGGAACGAAGACTAAGAGCATCACATCCTGGATTTATCGAAACAAAATCGCTCTTTATCGAAACTATTTGAGCTTTTATCGAAACAAAATCTCATTTTATCGAAACTTTTTGGGCTTTTATCGAAAAACAAGCTCTTTCTAGCAAAGAAATCAACCACACGTTATGGTGAAGAGCCTTATTTTTCCAGAAATTAGTGAAATTTTCGATACTAAAATAAATGGAGCATGCTTTAAGGGTATGAATTATTAACAAAGTTCGTAGATCTGAGGAAGTTACATTTTGCTCAGCGAAAAAATGAATGGACACTCAGATTGTTTTTCTATTATCATAAAGTATAATCACTACTTTTACAGATAAAAAATGCACATTAGAGAATATTTCACACATTTCAAAATCGGAAGGGGATTATTTTCATGAGTAGAGTCCAACAACTTGCACCAAATTTTTATTGTATTGATACACACGATTTAAATCGGGAACAGCGTACAAGCTCTTATTTGCTTATCGACGAAAAAATTACATTAATCGAAACATCTGCCAGTCCTTCTATGCCATATATAGTTGAAGGTTTAGAGGAATTACATATTTCTTTAGAGGATATTCAATATGTAATTGTTACACATATCCATTTAGACCATGCTGGAGGTGCGGGATTATTTTTACAAAGTTGTCCAAATGCTACATTCGTTGTCCATCCACGAGGTGTATCTCATATGGTTGATCCTAGTCGTCTAATCGCCAGTGCAAAAAGTGTTTATGGATCAGAATTTGATCGTCTTTTTGATCCAATTGTACCTATCGATGTTGAGCGCATTATAGAAATTGGACATGAGGAAGTATTATCTTTAGGTCAACATCAGCTAACGTTTTATCATACGGAAGGCCATGCAAAGCATCATGTATCGATGCTGTATTCTGCTACGAATGGATTGTTTGTTGGAGATACAACTGGTGTACGTTATCCAGAAATGGAGAGCGAAGCAATTGATTTAATTATTCCCTCCACTTCGCCGAATCAGTATGACCCAGATACGATGGAGCAATCTATCAAGCTTTACGAAAAATTAAATGCTACTGAATTGTATTTCGGTCATTTCGGTGCATATAAAAATCCAGCTGAAGCTTATAGACAAGTGCGCTATTGGACACCACTATTCTTAGCTGAAGGGGAAAAGGCGTTAACGGTATCTAGTGATTTTAAAGAACAAGTACAATTTTTAGATACTCGCTTAAAGAAACTTTTGTACAACTACTTACAGGAAAATGGCATCGAAGAAAATCATCCGGTATATCAAACAATCCCATTTGATACAATTGTTTCGGCAATGGGAATTTTGGATTACTTAGAGAAAAAGAATGCCCAAAATTAAAGCATTAGCACTGATGTACTAAACCCCAAATACGAGAGGAGAAATCCTCTCTGTTTTCTTTTATGTTCTTTTTTCTTCAATCGTTACGATATGTTTGATTTCAGCAGGCAAGCAAACTAGTTCTGATTTAAAGAACTCTGGGAATGGAAAGACATCCTGAAGATTTGAAATAGGTAACCATTCTAATTTTTCTTCAATACCATCACTAGTGTAGCTTTCACACTTAATTTCGACTTCAATAGATTTCATCAAATAAAAGAATGATATTTCATGAAATTGCGTTTCACCATATGGACCGCTTTGAACGGGAAAAAAGTTTTCATGAATAAACACTAAACGATCAATTTCAACATGCACTTTGGTTTCTTCAAAGCATTCGAGAATGACAGCTTCTTCCAAAGTTTCCGGTAACTTCACTCTTCCCCAACGTAGTAGTAGTAAGGGTCACGATTATTTTTAACCATTAGCACTTTATCATCTCGAAGAATTATAGCGCCCATCCTCATATTGAACACTCCTTCTTTAGTTGGGAAGGTAATGTCTTGATTTTGTTTATCCAACTGAATCTCCTGCCTTTCAAACGTTAACTTGATCACTCTATGTAGCTATCTTTTCTCAATATTGCATGGACTACATTTGAGTTTAAATGATTGGAATTCACCAAAGACTTATCAACAGAATATATAACGTCTAAGAGAATTGACAAATCCTTAACTTTTAAGAAGTTGATGATATAAATTAAAAAGAGGGCCAGTGTAGTAATTCCGCCCTCTCTATCAATCAATTAAATCATCCAAGAGATTAAAATCCTGCTCCTTCCCTATCAATCAGAAGAAAAAGTAAAGGATTACTGATAAAAATTTAACCAATTAATCAAATATTTGATTGTGAGGAATCTGAGCATTAGGACATCGTTTTTTTAACTCTAAAATGAACTTCATTTTATCTTTCGGTAAAATTTTTATACTACCGTGAGCTGCTGTTTTATAAAATATTTCAAGACCCTTATCAGATGATGAAATTAGATAACCAGTATACTTATCTGTCGTTGGAGAAACCCTCGTTATACTTTGATAAGGAATCTTACTTTTGAATGGTCCACCTTTCACTAAAAGATAATTTTCACAGAAAACAAACTTAATAGAATTTGCGTACCACCATATAAAAACTACTGAAATAATAAAGACCATTGACATAATAATAACAGTTGATAAAGATCTGATAAATAGAAACAATGGTATAGCCCCAAACATCCAAACCAATAAAAATATAATTATTGCTAAAATAATATCTGTTTTTGCATGATATACCATAGGAATTATCCCACCTTTCTTTTTAATTTCCATTAAAAAACCAACCATTTAACGGACAGAAAAAATAAGGAGATCAAGCCAACCTTAATAAGTAATTTAACATTAATTATTGATTTAGCAAACGAAATAAAAGACTATTCAGATAATTATAAATAAGTTTATTAAAAAGCATCGACACTAAAGCCGATGCTTTTTGCTTTTATCGAGGTTTTCCTGTTCATATTTAGGAAGAAAATCATTGCTCCTTTATCCGTTCTAAAGCTGATTGAAAATCTTGCCTCTCCCCTACTTGACGGAAATTTTTAAATGGATTGCTCACTTTTTTCATTCGCTCCAGTACAGCTGGAATGGTAAAGAGGTCTGGTGTTAACTGTTCATTGACCTCCTCCCAGTATAATGGTGTTGCCACTAAGCCCTTCTCATTACCACGTGTTGAGTATGGTGCAATAATTGTTTTCCCTTCTGCATGCTGCACATAATCTAAATATAATTTGTTATGCCTATTCTTTTTTAAGCGCTCAATCGTATATAGTTCAGGCTTTTGCTCACATAAAAAACGACTGATAAATTCAGTAAATACTCGCACCTCTTCATAGGAAAATGCATTTTCAGGTAACGGTATATATAGCTGTAATCCTTTTCCACCCGATGATTTAACAAAAGATTGTAGCTTAAAATAATCAATAATTTCCTTTAAATCTAACGCCCCACGAACGGCCAGTGAAAATTGCTCTACCGACGGAGGGTCTAAATCGAAGACAATTTCAGTCGGATACTCTGTTTGCAACGTTTGAAAAGGTATATGCAGCTCTAACGCAAGCTGATTGCCTAGCCACAATAATGTTTCAAGATTGTTACACACAAGATAATTAATATTGTCCATCCATCCTGTTGAAACAAATTCAGGTATTTTCTCTGGACTACTTTTTTGATAAAAGCTTTCACCCGGAACCCCATGTGGAAACCGAATTAATGTAAGCGGACGATTTCTCAAAAAAGGTAATAAATACGGAGAGATTATTTGTAAATATTGCAAATATCCATCCTTCGTAATACCGATTTCAGGCCAAACAGGTTTATCAGGATGCGTAATTTGAACAGTATCAGGAATAGGATAAAGTTGACGCTGCATGTGCTGCCAATGACAATCCCGAACCATCGTCCCCAGTCGAAATGCATGGAAACGTGGTTCTCGACATTTGCTTCCATCAAAATCAATACATGCTACATCAACACAAATGGATGGCTCCAGTTCCCATGTTTCATTATTCCTCTGTCCATTTTCTTGAAAGAAAGCAATGAGTGTTTTACGCTCTTCCTCTGACAGTCCATGTTTAAAACTAACGACTTCAACTAGCTCCTCCTGTTGATAAACAGAGCCATGAAAATAGCCATTGCCATGATCATATTTAGTCACTATGACCGTTACATAGCGCCAATTCTTAATTTTTAACCAATGAGTCGAGCGCGTATCTCCAACCCATTTACTAGTTTTCTTCTTCGCAACCATTCCCTCTCCATTGTAAATCTTAATAGCCTTCCAAAGAGGCTCACTCTGTTCTACACCATTAAGTGCTTGCATACGACGTTGATCTTCATAATTGATCATCACAGGAAGCTTTAAAGTCTTAAAAAGCTTAGCCAGTTGCTGTTTGCGAGTTTTTAAATATTTATTTGTCAGCGACTCCCCTTTATAGCTCAGTAAATCAAAAGCAATATAATGAAAAGGAAAGTCTTTTGCATGTGCAGCAATAACTTCTTTATTTTGCATCCTACCTCTTTTTTGAACAAGCGAAAATTCACTTTTAAAATCATTCGTTAAATACACTAATTCCCCATCAAATGTTAATGGTAAATAAGCTTTTACTTGATGAAATATGCTCAGACAAAAATCCAGTATCTCTGGAAACAAGTGATTTAAGTTATTGCCATTTCTGCTTATTAACATTGGCTGTTCGTCCCATACTAACATACATCTAAATCCATCAAATTTTATTTCGTACAACCATTCTTCACCAATAGGCGTTTCAAGCACTTCTGTTAATAGCATTGGTTTCATAATGAATACCTACTTTGCTTTTTACCTTCAGTTTCTGACGATTTCACTTTAAGATACATAAAAATAAGCAAAATATATCATAGTAAGAAAAACGAGGTGACACAAATGCATACAGTTTGGAAAGGCAGTATCTCATTTGGACTTGTCAATATACCAGTGAAACTACATGCCGCAACTGAAAATAAAGACATTAAACTGCGACAGCTCCATAAAGAATGTCATACACCTATTAGCTATAAAAAGGTTTGTGAAGGCTGTAATCAAGAAGTTAAAGATGAGGATATTGTCAAGGCTTATGAATATGCCAAAAATAAGTTTGTCGTATTAGATCAAGAAGAATTAGAGAACTTGCGTAAGGAAAATGAAGATAAGGCAGTTGAAATCATAGATTTTGTTAAATTAACCGAAATCGATCCTATTTATTTTGAACGAACTTATTTTTTATCCCCTGATACGACTGGCAGTAAGGCATATTCCCTATTACGTCAAACATTAGAGCAATCTGGAAAAATAGGCGTTGCCAAAATTATTATCCGTTCAAAAGAGCAGCTCGCGATTGTTCGTGTTTATCAAAATGCCCTTGTGATGGAAACAATTCATTTCCCTGACGAGGTAAGAAGTGTGAATGATGTGCCGAGTATTCCAAGTGAACAAACGGTCGTTCCAAAAGAGTTAGAAACAGCACTAATGCTCGTTGACCAATTAACAACAGAATTTAACCCTGAAAAATATACAGACGACTATCGTAATGCGTTAATGGAGCTAATTGAGGAGAAAAAAGCTACGAATACAATCTCAACTAGCGATAAACGTCCGGTACCTGATAATGTCACGGACTTAATGACAGCACTTCAAGCTTCCTTAGAGAAAACGAAAAAGCCAACAACAAGAAAACGAGCAACAAAAACGAAAAAAAATGCTTAAAAAAGATAGAGCGTATCCTGATTTTGGGATACGCTTTTGATGTGGTGGAAGTGGACAATTAGTCATTTCCATTTAAGTACCTGTGTGTAAACCTCTCATTATTTATGACCAATATCTTATCCTGATAACCGCTAAACTTTTGAAAAAAATTAGGTTTACTAATCTCTTCAAAATATCGATTCCATTGAAACATTTTGATGAATATTGTAAAAGTCGGTTTGTAATGTGACTTTTCCAGACTCATTTTTTGCAAAATGAATCTTTTGATTATTCGATAAATTCTTACGGCATAATTTGTATCCAAGAAAATAATCAAGTCGGCATGATGAAAACTTTGTGCTACCCACTCCTCATTATGTACGCCCTCAATGATCCAAGTTTTAGTTTGAATGATAGCATTTAAATGATCTATCTTTTCTTGATTGGTCCTTCTTATATCCCCCGATTCTTTTCTTGTCCAAACAACATTATCTAATTCATAATAAGGGATATTGAATTTTAAAGATAATTCTTTCGCTAACGTTGTTTTCCCGCTCCCAACAGAGCCGATGATATGTATTTTTTGTGGAAATGTATTGTTCAAAAAAGCCCTCCTATCCTTTAAAGTTTGTTAATTTTGTAGCTCATCACCTAAAGTTAGAGATGAATAGCGTCACAGCTGAGACCCTTGAGCGAAGCGGCTCATCGGACGCCCCTCGGAAGTTTTGCACTGTGCGAAAGCAACAAGGTTTTGTCTGTGCGAAAGCAAAGCGATAGCAACAAGGTTTTGTCTGTGCGAAAGCAAAGCGATAGCAACAAGGTTTTGTCTGTGCGAAAGCAAAGCGATAGCAACAAGGCGCTCAGCCGGAACGGAAATCGACTACACATTTACGGTATAGCTCGATTTGTGCGAATATTGCATCTATTATACAATATATCTCAAGTAAAGATAAAATATTGAAGGAGTAGAATTGTATGGATCAAAATGAGTTTAGTGGAAATTTAGAGAAATATAAAAACCCTATTGAATATGATGTAATTTATGAAAACTACAACGTAGATTTACATTATATTAAAAATCTTCTTAGGAAGAATATCGATCCGATCATTGAATTAGCTAGTGGCACAGGTCGATTAGCTATCCCCCTAGCCAAGCAAGGATTCAATGTTTATGCAGTAGATATCCATGAAGGGATGCTTCAATTGGCAATTGATAAAGCGAAAAAACAGAATGTACAAGTGCATTTCTCTTTGCAAGATTGCACGCAACTTCAATTACCTATTTCATCAAATTTCATCTATATGACAGGAAATTCATTTCAACATTTTTTAACTAATGACAGTCAAAATGCTTTATTCCAATCCGTTAAAAAGCACTTACATCCAAGTGGAGAATTTGTATTTGATACGAGAAATGCGCTTCTAAACGAACTGTCTATCGTGGATGAATACGAAGAAAGTTCAGTTAATAGCAAAGGTGAAAAACTAACCATTCAGCATCGCGAAGAATATAATCCTGTCACACAAATCTTAACTTGTCGCTCTATAAATAAGCTAGAACATTCAACTTTCGAAGATTCAATTCTACTTCGCTATACATATCCAATGGAATTGAAACGACTATTAGAACAAAACGGTTTTGAATTATTACATCTATACGGTTCATGGAAAAAAAGTGAATTTACGAAGGATAGTCCTTCTATGATTGTACATGCGCGATTAACAAAATAAAATCCATAACACAAACATTCGTTCTATTTTCTGTTATAATAAAGAAAAAACCAGGAGCAAACTAAATGATAAACATTAGTGAACGCATGGAGCATTATCGTATAACTGGCCTCAGTCTTGTAACTATCGAAAAGAGCAAAATCAGTAAGTCAGATTATTTTGGAGTTCTAGAAGCAGGTAGCGATCAAAAAATTAATGAGCACACGATTTTCAATGCTTGTTCGATAAGTAAGTTTCTAACAAGCATATTAGTATCGAAATTGGTGGAGCAAGGTTTTTTAAACTTAGATGAAGATATTAATAAGAAGCTAGTTTCATGGAAGGTTCCTGACAATCAATTTACAAAGCATAAAAAAGTTACATTACGTAACTTACTCTGCCATCAATCAGGTATTGTGGACCCGGAAAGCAGTTTTACGGCAGTAGAATCGTTCAATGACATGCCATCCATGCTAGAAATATTGGATGGTAAAACGCCCTACTGCAAAACGCCTATTGAGATAACGTATGAACCCGAAAGTGAATTTCACTATTCCGATGCAGGCTTTTGCGTTATTCAATTACTTATTGAAGACACAATGGGCAAACCATTTTCCGTTCTTATGGACGAACTTATTTTTCAGCCATTGAGCATGACAAACAGCACATTTTCTAGCACTCTTTCAACATCAAATACGGATAATTTTGCATGTGGTCATGATAAAAATGGCGAGTTAATCTCAGGAAAATACGCTATTTATCCATACCTTGCAGCTTGTGGTATATGGACTACTCCAAACGATTTAGCAAAATTATTATTGGATGTTACGAGTGCTATAAAAGGACAAAGTAAACTTGGTCTTACGGCAACACGAATAAAAGAATTGTTTCGACCTCAAGGATGTAAGGAATGGGTAGGCCTAGGTGTATTTCTAGATGTAGCTGAAGAGAAACTCGAATTTTCCTCGCTTGGCTGGGGTGTTGGGTTTCAATGTATGCTAGTAGCTTATCCATACCTAGAAAAAGGTATTATCATGATGACGAATACGGATACTGGTGTACATCAAATGAAGGGAATCATGGGTGAAATCTATCATTCGCTTTCGTAATCAAGAAAGTGGCTGGGACAAAACTGGTCAAAACCTTAAAAAGCGCGAGAAATCAATTTTAGAAACGTTGATTTCTCGCGTTTTTTTGATGTTAAGTTTTTAAATTTTGCGTAAAAAAATATGCTTATGTCATAAGGACGTAAATTATCAGTACGGTCAGAGAGTGTTGCATGAAGATAGATGTCGATATTTTCCAAAAGTTGGTTGATAAAACGATAAAGTTGGTCGATAAACAATCAAAAGTTCTCGACAATGAGGTTAGTATAAAATCTCAAAACTGCAGCTCATTAAAGATTTCTATCGCTGCCATTGCGCTCCGCTCCACTTTCGCTGTAGAAAAATGAGGTTTTGTCTCAGCCTTTCTTCACCCTATAATGCATTTGCACCATTTGTCCATAGCGAGTCGTATTGGCTAACTTCAACTCTTGAAATGGATTATTATTCTTAAACAGCGGAATGCCAGAGCCTAATAGATGGGGTGTGATTGTAATTATCAATTCATCGATCAGCTGTTCCTTCATAAATGCATCAAGTATGTCAGCTCCACCAACCATCCATATTTTCGAGCCTTCCTGTTCCCTTAACTTTTTCGAAAACGTTACGACATCCTCATTCACAAACTCAACATGTTCGTTTTTACCACTTAATGAAGTCGAGAATACATAACATTTCTTATCAGGATATGGAAAGGTCTCCGTATGCTCAACAACCCAATCATACGTTCTTTTACCCATAATAATGGTATCGATAGATTGATACATGTCGGAATAGCCAGCATCCCCTTCCACCTCAGCCTCTTCCAGCCATTGTAAGTCATCATTTTCTTTCGCTATAAATCCATCCAAACTAGTCGCAACATATAATATGATTTCTCGTGACATATCGTCATCTCCCTTTCTTCTTTGAAAAATTCATGATCAACATTTATACTAAACCTAAAACATGACAACTACTGGCATGATTACAATGAAAGGTGAAAAAATGTCAAAAGCAAAACGTTTATTAGATATTCTTTTGTTTGTGAGTGCAAAAAAGAAATTTACTGCACAAGAAATTGCTGATGAATTCGATATTTCAATTCGTACAGTTCATCGATATATTTTAGATTTAGGTGATATGGGCTTACCTATTTACGCGGAACAAGGACGAAACGGTGGTTATACTGTCCTAACGAGCAGACTTCTTCCCCCTATTTTATTTACAGAAGATGAGGTCGTTTCAATTTTCTTTGCGTTTCAATCACTCAAATATTACCGTGATTTGCCCTTTGATGCGGAAATCTCCTCCGCTTCTCATAAATTATATAGCTCACTTCAACATGACGCCAAGCAGAAAGTGGATAAACTTCAATCCTATATCGCCTTTTGGAATCCTAAAAGAGCCATAGAAACACCTTTATTGAAAAATGTTTTAGAAGCAGCCATTGAAAATAAAAATCTTCATATCCAATATGAATCCAAATCAGGTACAACTACGAAACATATTCATCCACTTGGTGTTTACGCACATGATGGATTATGGTATATGCCTGCCTTTGATTTTACGAAACAAAAAATTTTACTATTTCGAGTAGATCGTATTCTTTCTATAGAAAATGAAGAAAACAAAGATAAATTCTTAAGCTTGGAGGAGTGGTTTGGCAGCACATATGAAAATAAACAACCCATTCGTTTACACGTCTTATTATCAAGGGAAGGTGTACGTCAATGCAAAAGCGATCCAAGCCTGGAGGATTTTGTCGCCATAGATGAAGATGGAACAGGTCATATTGATTCCATTATAGACAAAGGTGAGCTTGATTTTATTAGTCCCCTTTTCTATCGGCTGGGTAAACATGCTCAAATTGTAGAACCAAAAGAATTAATCGCTAATTTACAACAGCATGCAAAGGAAATTTTATCTATGTATCAAGAAAATGAGTAAGGCTATATGACGATTTTGTAAGATTGGCGTAACACTTATCGATACTACTTTTTGGAGAATTTCCTTATACTTAGTAAAAAAGGAGGAGAAAAAATGCAACCAATTGAATTAAACAAAAGAATAGATACATTAGATTATTTAAGAGGATTTGCTTTATTAGGAATTATTTTAGTCAATATTCCATCATTACTGTGGATTACACCACCAGAAACATCGATAGATATTACATATAATAGGTTTCTATTGCTCTTTGTGGAAGGGAAGTTTTTCTCCATTTTTTCATTTTTATTTGGTGTAGGCTTTTATATTTTTATTTCCCGTGCAAAAGCTAAAAATGAAAAGGCATATTTATTATTCATTAGAAGAATCATTATTTTATTTTTAATAGGACTTGTACATTTCTATTTTCAACCAGGAGAAGCATTAACCGTCTATGCGATATTTGGGCTAATTGCGTTACCATTTTACAAAGCTCGGAAAGAAATAAACGTTACTATAGGGCTTATATTATTAGCCGTAACAGCTTATTATGGCATCAAAATTGCTATGCCGTTTCCACTTATTTTACTAGGTTTAGCAGCTGGGCAATATCGAATTTTTGAAAAGATCAATGACAATCGAAAAAGCATATTTATCTTTACAATTATAATGTTCGGTATTAGCATAGGCGGCTTGCTGTATCAATGGCATTATGTCCCAGAGGCAATGGTGAACTTTAATAATATGACAGAGGATGAACTTACAGAACATGTGACAAACGTTGGGAATTTTTCGCTAATAGGGCTTCAGTTCAGTCCATTTGTATCAGCATTTTATGTAGGACTATTAATGCTTTTACTCCAACATCCTTTATGTCAATTTTTGCTATCACCATTAAAAGATTATGGCCGAATGGCTTTAACAAATTATTTAGGACAAACAACGCTGATTTTAATAATAGGGAATGCCTTTCACCTTATTGGCAATATCCGTTTCATCCAATCTCTTTGGATTTGCATAGGCATTTACATTTTTCAATTACTATTTAGTAGGTTTTGGCTAAAATTCTTTAGATTTGGTCCATTAGAATGGTTGTGGCGCATGGGCACATATTGGACAGTACCTTCAATACTTAAAACTTCTACTCATTCTAAGGAACGTTCCTAAAGAATTGTTTTAGAAAATGGCAAACACCTAACAGTAGGTTTTTCTCATTCATAATATGGTAGTGTACCTAATACACTTCCATTTTGCTCATACCTTCAGCAAAAACACACCCCCATATTTTACTTTTGGTCACTTTCGCTTTGGAAAAGTGACCTTTTTTCTTGTATAATATCCGTTAATTTTTGTGTACATAAAAGATGTACTACACACGACTTCTGTGTAATGCATAAGATGCAAATAATACAATTTGTATGGAGGATAATTTGATGAATAATAAAAAATCAAATCAAAATAATCAAGTTCCAAATTCAGAAAACCAAGCGGCCAAACTCGCAGTGATCGGAGCCGCAATTACTACTCTTGGCGATGCCATAACTACGATTTCAACAGGACTCGCGTTAGAAGAAGCACAAAATCAGAGCAAAAATAATAGTCAAAACAATAGTCATGATATTGAGAGATTACAAAGGCAAATTGACGAACTATCAAATGAAATAAGACAAATCAAAAAAATGATGATGCGTTAATGTTTAGATTGTCCTAAACCATTCATAAGATATTTCAACAACCCAAGAGGACAAGTAATGGCTTTCGGCAATTAACAAAAGCTTATAATTATACAAAAAAGTCTTTCATTATTCAAAAATGAGAGCCTTTTTTGTGTAAAAAAACCGACAAAACCTTAGATTTTGTCGGTTAGCAACCCTAATACACGGGTTTACTTATTTTCTTTTTTAGTAAAAATGCTCAATAAGCCTAGTAAATAAAAAATAACACTTCCCACTATGACACCATAAAACAACACAGAAATTGAAGTAGGACCCCATACTTTAACAAATTCCCAGTTTGCCCCTAGTAAAATTTTAGGGAACATAATTAAAAGTGTCAAAAATATTGCTACAACTAAAGAATGTATGATTAGGAAGAACGTCCTTTTTGTATTGAACGATACTCTCATTCGCTGTTTTTTAACAATCTGCCTCAATGTTGTTAGCAATAAAATACTTAAAAACATCCCAAATCCTACGACAATCACGCACAAAAGCGTCACAGTTTTATCTATTCTTTGTAAGTTGTCGGAATGGTTAATATCAATATTTTTCCCTTCCCACAAATTCATCACACCTTGTCCAATAGCGGTTGTATAGCTCGAATTCATATTGGACAGTATGGCCACTCCTAATTGTTCATCTGGCTGCATAATGAAATAAGATGTAAATGTTGGATTTTCACCTGCATGGAGTAAATATTGTTTTTTGTCTTGTTCCATAACTCCCCATCCACTAGCGTAGTATGTATCCTTATCGAAAGGCTCTACAGATTGATCAGGAATATGCGATTCTTGAATAATTTTCTTATCAATAGAATAAATTTGGCTACTTCCTAACTGTAACTTTAACCATTTTGCTATATCATTCGTGTTGCTTATAATATATCCAGCAGGTACATTTCCACGATAGATAGGTGGTGTGTATGGCTGCTCTCTCATTAGTCCGATTTTATAACCTGACGCCATCTCATCAGATTTAACTTGATGAAGACCAACAAATGAATCATTCATATTAAGTGGCTCTAATATATGCTGTTTAATATACATATCAAAGGGCTGTTTTGATACCTTTTCAACAATGAGTCCCAAAACATCATAATTCAGCGTTGCGTACTCAAATGAGCTACCTGGTTTACGATCTAATGGCTGATCAAGTAATTTTTTCACAGTCAACTCAAGAGCATCACTTTCATTACTTTCAGGGATATTAGCTATGGTGATTGATGGGATCCCACTTGTATGATGCAGTAACTGATTAATCGTAATCGACTGCAGCTCTCCATTATATTTTAACTTCAACCATGGGATATACTTTTGGACATCATCAGATCGTTTTAACAATCCTTCCCTTTCCAATTGTAGAATGGCTAGTCCTGTAAATGCTTTCGATGTGGATCCTAGTTCAAATAATGTATTAGAAGTAACGGGTGTTTTTGACTTAACATCGGCATATCCGAAGCCCTTTTCATAGACCGTTTCCCCCTTCTCTACAATTACTAACGATACCCCGGGAATTTTACTAATTGCCATTTGCTCTTCAACAAATTGTTCAATTTTTTGAATTTTTTCATCTGAGCTTGCATGTACGATTGTTGGCGATAAACTATAAAACGCTACAATCATAGCAATCATAAACATATAGATTTTTGATGGTTTCATTTTCATTTCTCCTTGGATCTACTCCTTCAAGACGTTTTGCCTAGGTATAAGTTAACAACTTCATTTACTATAACAAGCAATTAGTACCTAAACCATCGTTTTACATGACTAAAAACGACACAACATGACAATTTTGTAACGTACAGGTCTTTTTACAGTCTATCTGTTTAGACAATCACCTATTAAGCCTATAAAAACAGATAAAGACCAGGCTCAAATGGTGATACCTGGTCATCGTCTTTTACGCAGCAAATCGCTGTGTTATCGTTGATTTTTAATAACAATTTCAGTTACAGCTAGTAATTTCCTTGGTTTAATATTATCCATGATAATATCCGCGATATCATTAGGATCCATTAAGTTCTTTGTTCGTTCCTCTGAAAATATCCCGTCCCAAAACTCTGTTCTCATACCACCCATGTAAACAGCACATACATTAATGGATGTTTCTTTTAATTCTAATGCAAGACTTTCCGTAAAACCTTTTACTCCAAATTTACTTGCACAATAAACTGATTCCGTTACTTTCCCCTCTTTACCAGCTGTGGAAACGATATTGACGATCGTTCCTTCATTACGTTCTTTCATACCTTTTAACACTTCTTGTGTGCAAAAAATAGTTCCTTTTAGATTTATATCAATCATTTGATGAACTGAATCCTCACTCAAGTTTTCAGCGTTATCAAAATAGCCAACACCAGCATTATTAATTAGTAATTGAATTGACCCTAAATCATCTTGTATAGATTGAATTATTTTAGCGACCATTTGTTTAGAAGTAACATCCACCTCATAAATAGAATAGCCATTGCTTAACGTTTTAGCCGTTTCCTCTAGCTTTGATTTCGTTCGGCCTAATAAACAAATGTAATAGCCAAGGCCCGAATATTTTTTGGCAAGTGCAGCACCTAATCCACTGCCAGCACCTGTTATAACAACGATATTTTTGCTCATATTTATCATCCTCTCTCGCAGTTAATTATACCAAAATAGAAACTTCTTTCAAAATACGAACATTGAATTGTATCATCACCCTTTAGTAGAGCAAAAATAATAGGAAAAATTCCTGATATGCTGATAATAGCATATCTTTCACTATGTATTGCTACTCAAATATTTGCATCCTTAATAGATTGGTTTTCAGATTTTTCTTTGAAAAGTTTTCTTTGATCATTTCACAGATTTTTTATTTATAGCAAATTGATCAATATGTCTATAGCATCTCAATAGAGTTTGAATACTATGAGTATGTAATCTGCAGATTATAAAACTTTTATTACGCAAGGAGGTGAATTTTAAATGCCTTTAACTACAGGTCCAGTTGAAAATACAGGGAATCAACCAGCAAATGCAACTAGCGTTCGTATTAAAATTCTTAATCTCACTGGAGGTCCGCTTACTGGAGTAATCAGAGTTTTCAGACTAAACGGTACGCGACAATTACTATCAACAACTTCCTTTAGCGTAGGTGCTAATGCTTCTACTTTCTTCACTCGAGGTTTAGGACTCTCAGCTCAATATGAAGTAGAAATTGCGCCAAATCAACCAGGCGGATTATATAGTGTTTACGGGTTAACAGCTTCAAGTGTTATCATTACTGCCCAAAGGTTTGTAAACTCAGAATTAACACAGATTCAATAATTTTGGTACAATTATCCCCTTTGAATATAGAGAAAAGTCACTCATTTTATTTTGAAAAATGAGTGACTTTTTATTGTTCTATTCATAACTTCTTCAACTATTATTGCAGTTAATTAACCGGTCATTGTCTTGGGAATCTTAACGGTCAAGTCAAGCGAACGTTCCCCTTTCAAAAGTTTTTATTCATTTTCTTGCATATTCGTTCCAAGTCATCCCTACTATTATGTCAATTAACAACATTTTGTAATTTTCTGGTTATTCAGAACATATAATATTAGTTAATATAAACTGCATAATTCCATCGAATAAAGAATAATATAAATTGTGGAGGGCGTTAAATGAATACAATTAAATCTTTAATCTTCCCCCAAGACTTGAATAGATTGACCAAAACTCTACTTAAAGAAGTTTGTAGTGATTTGACATTAGAAACAACAGGAAATGTAAATGAATTAGCGAGCAGAGTATGGAACGCTTTTGAACTAATTGAAGGCGATGTTCTTACATCAATCAGTAATAATATTTTTACTGGGGCAGTTTCTTTAGTTTGGTATCAAACTACAAATCAAACTGGTTTAATCGGACTTAAACAAAGTATTATTGATAAAATGTCATTTAATCCTTTTGAAACAGTAATTACACCAAATAGCGAAAATGTTCCCATTGAGCCTACAATTATTGCTGCTACTGAAATCGAAGGCTCACAAGCTTATTATTTAAGGTTTATTCACAGATCTGGGATAAATGTTGATTACTTTTTAACTAACCGTAGAGAATACATTAAACATGAAATTACGACAGTTTATATCGATGAAAATAAGGGAATAATCGAAGTAAGGGCAAGTTCAGCTGTTGCAAAGAAAATTATTGCTGGATTAGCTAAAATAGTAGATGAAGTATACGAATTCAAACAGTATGATTTCTTAGAAAAGTATGGCGGAACTCTTGAGCCTTTAGCTGATGTTCTTCAAGGAAGACTTATTGATGCTACTGGAAGACCAGCTGGATTAGTAAATACATTTGAAGAAACACAAGGTAAATCAATTGTAAGTATACTTTCTGCGATTGATGAATACTATACTAATGGTGAATTATCAGTGCTTGAGCAAAATTTAAATAGCGAAGATATTACCAGCATTTTAGAAACAACACCTTTTACTTTGCTACTTTTAAGTGGTCTTGAAACAATAGGATTAGGGAGTATTAGAGAGTTAAGGGGCTTACCATTGTATAATTATTTAGAGCCTTATCTTTCCAAGCAAAAAGGATCAATACTATTTGAACATAGTGTTGGTGGAGTAGTACAAGAATATTCTATTCGAATTGGCGTAACTACAAAGACATTTAAGTTCAATGTATTTGCGTCTGAACATGTATTGGATTATATTAGAGAAAAATTGATTCTGCGAGGTAAAAGTTGTGAGCAATTTAAAGCCATGGGAAATTTCTCAAAAAATAGATAATGCACTCGAGGCAATTGCTATAAGTAAAATCGACAAATTTTACCATAGTTATATTGCAAAAATAACTGACTTACCTCTTGGAGTAGTCATTGATAAATTATCTGAATTAGAGAAACAAGAAGCGCTCGTTATAAAATTAGAATTCCACTGTGAGGAATGCAGTAGAAGTATTTTAACTGCCAATAAATTTGAACTGGAAAATATCGATTCATTTACTTGTAAGTATTGTGGTACAGAAAATTGTTTTGACCCATTAAACGCTATTCCAATAATTAAATTAAGTGAAGATTACAAACAAAGTTTTTCAAAAAAAAAAATAATAACAAAAGGGTTAATGTCGGGTTAAATAAACAAAATAAACCTGAGAGTTTAAGAGAAATGATTGATCTTTTAGAAAAAGAAAATTCTGGACAATTATTAGATAAAGTATCAAAACTCGGGCAAGTAACTATTATTTTAGGAGATGGTTATATGGGTGAATCTAGTAAATATGGTGGTTTAACTTTTGGAGACAATAAAGGTAATATAACGATTGAGAACAACGGTACACTGAATCAAGGAATGGCTAGCCAATCTGATGATATTATCCTTGCGTTAAAACAACTTCACGAAGATATTCAAAGCCTATCAGATGATCAAAGAGACATTGCAGAAGCGCATTTTGAACTTCTTCAAACGCATATAAACAATGGAGATAAAGAGAAAGCTAAAAAACCATTAGAGAAATTAAGTAGTTTGCTAGGTGTTATTAGTTCTATAATTTCTATCGCTTCTGCCCTCGGACTTGGATTCCCTTTAAAATAATATAGGTGTATTGATCTGATTTCCGCTACGGGCTACAATCAGTTAAAATGGAAATATATTAGTGAAATAGTAACGAAAAATTCCTTTTATCGCTCAATAATAAACCTATTTTTTCCTAACCCACTTGTCAGGCACATCTAACAATCTTAGGTGCAGTTTCTAAATGGGGAAATATAGTAAAGAACTCTCTGATATCCTATAGAATTATAAACCTAACAAACCGTCACTCCCCAGTATTAAACTGGGGTTTTTTGGACCCTTTTCCTACTTTAAATCCATTTACATATATTAATTTCGGAATAGCTCCTTTACATCGAAAGCAGGAACATTTTCCAATTCTTATCGTTCATTAATTGATAAGGGGGAGATGAATATGTTCGGATTTCTTAATTTGGGAAGCCTTGTGCTTGGAATAATTGCTTGGTTATTACCGATCGGAAATCTTTTACGTTCAAATAAGCAAGTTCATAAAAATGAGGTAGTTATTTGCATGTTGAGCTTCAGTGCTTGTGCGACATCGATAAGTTTCCAGTTATTTTACAAGACCATCTTGTGAAAATTGAGGATTGGACTGCTCTTATGGATACATCAGGAAGTGCAGTAGATGCTGTAACCATCCTGCTCATCGGTACGATTCTCTTAAATACTTTAACTATAATTGTACATCGCATTAAAAAAAAGAGAACTATATTATCAAGTGAAAATATAAACGGAGAAAAAAATGTACAGAAATAGCCGTTCCTACTTTATAGTGGCTTTTACAAATATTATCACTGTCTGTTTAGCCCAAATTTTTTACCATACACTACTTGGTGAATCAAAAGATGAAGTAATTTTTCAATTTTTGATTTTCCCTTTACTTTTTGTGCTTATCAATATTTTTCTGTGGTTTAGCCAATTCAAACTAAAATTTTTTGAACACGCATTATTCGCCTATCTAGCCTTCTTTGTTTCCGTCATTGTTACTTCCTTACTGGTATTAGTAATCATAGGGCCTTCTCAAGAACTACCTCCGGGCGAAATCGTATTAGGGGCAGATTTGATATTGATTCTTGCCATCTCAACAATACAGTATATAATTTTACTGTTTTTAAATCTCATTTGTTATATAGGTTACCGAATCTTTGGTACTCGAAAAAAATAATAATAATTTCCAAAAAAGGATGATGGGAATCAGAAGTTTTCTTTAATATAGAAAGTAAATCTCTGATCCCCCTAATCCCTTTCTATCAACAGCGAGTAATTTATCATCCCTCTTTAACGAGCTGTAATCTGTTATTTACTTCAATCCTGGTGTATTTAACTTACTCTAACGTTTTACTCAATTTGTGCTTCCACCATTTCCACTTCCCATGTAATAAAATTTTTTTTATTCATATTGCCATCTCAGATACAAGTCGCTATTTTTAATTAGTTAAAAGATCTTTGTTTCACTTAAATTGCCCCACTAACACAAAAAGCAATTGCTCCAGAACAATCGCTTCCTTTACTAAAATAAGAAGACAACTTAATTTTTCTTCCCAATAGTCTTATATAAACTGATGCGCTAACATAAAACCGATAGGAATAGTTAACCAAAGCAGAAAGTTGCTCAAGAAAATTTTAAAATAAGAGCTATCTGCTAATTTATCTTTGGAAAAAAATCTCCACAGAAATAGCACCCCAATAACCCATATTGGTAAGATTAAAAAGAATTCTGGTGTTAAAGCATCAGCTTCACCTAGTGCCCCTTCTGCAAAAAACCAAGCAATAAATAATGCAATAAAACCACTAATTGTAACATTACCCATAACTAATATTGATTTCAATTTAAACCCCACCATTCCTTTTGATTCTTATGAAATACTTTATTCAGCAGGTTATTCCAGGCGTGTTGATTAGGAAAAAATAGGTTTATTATTGAGCGATAAAAGGATTTTTTGTTACCATTTTGCTAATATATTTCCATTTTAACTGATTGTAGCGTAGGGCTACTCGACTCCCGCGGGATAGCGAGACAGACGAGACCCTGCACGGAGCGGAGCGGAGGAAGCGGCTCGACGCTCGCCCGCAGGAAAGCGAGTAGCCCGTAGCGGAAATCAGCCTTTTAAAATGTATAAAAATGGTTAATCAACACACCTGGGTTATTCCTCATTAAACCCTAAAGATGATGTTAAGGTCATCGTCTCTTCCAAGGCTATTAACTTAATAACGTTACCTTAATTAATCATGTAAAAAAGAAAAACAAGAGCAGAAAGGAATAAAAATCATTCAATTACATAAATCATCGGAAACATAATATTTTCATTTTCGTACCACCCTAACAATTATATTCTTTATAATATTATAACGATAATTTTGTAAATTAGTTCCATTGATAAGTGTTGCAATTTTCAAAAAACTCATTATGAGGTGATGTTGTGGAGAATGATAAATTGGTCTGCAAGGCTTGTGGTTACGACTCTTTTGCAACTGGTCAACTTGGTCATAGTAGTTTTACTACAGAAGGAAATGTTAGGCCTATAGGATCTTTAATTGCCTCTGGTTCCCCACTTATTTTGTCATTTTGCAAAAATTGTGGAGAAGTGACTTCAATCAAAGTAGCTAAACCTGAAAAATTCAAATAATTCCTCGAAGTTAATTAGGGTCACTTTCAGCCGAGTGATCCTTTAATTGTTTCTTCCCTCATATTGTGCAGTAAATCATTTTACTTCTTTATAAGACTCAAAAAGTTCAATTAATGCTGGAATGGCTTCTTCATTCAAAGAATACATATCATTCATATAAAATCTTCCTGTATTTGCACTTGCGTAATACCATATATCAATGATTTCTTTCGAGTTATCACCGTACATCACTTCAAGCTTATATAAAGGACCTTCATCTGTATGAGGTTGTGATAATATAGTGGCATCTTGCATTGCATCTTCAAAAAGTTTTATTTGAGTGGCATTTTCAACTTCTTGTTTATCTAACTTAGCATTTGTTCCTTGTCCAATCACAATTATTTTTTGAATTTCATCTGCAAACTCAAAAGTTTTCATCTCTTCATTATTACAACCGACAAGAAACAACAAAACGAATATTATAAACATTTTTTTCATTAGATCCCAGGTCTCTCCCTATTTGTTTTATAGATTAGACTTATAATCTGGTAAAAAGTTACAAACTGCTGAAACTTTCATTTACTGCACATTTTCTTTCTATTGTTCAGTTACTACCCAGCCAGTTATGTAAATTTCTTATCTATAGCCCAACTCACACTCATCTTCGTTACTACACTTCTGTTGAATATCTATCTCAGTTTACTTACCATTTGAATCACTAATTTTTCTACATGATTGCTTCGCATTAATAAATTTTTTCTTTTCATTTTTTTAAAGTGAAGCATATGATACAATAATGGGCTTTTCCGGAAGGAGGGATGGAAAATAAATAACAGTAGAAGTAATTCAAGTCAACCTAAGGATTCTCTTGAGATTTATGCTGCCAAATTGGCCTATGTCGGCACAGCTATTTCTACATTAGGAGATGGCATTCAAACAATAGCTGCTGGTCTAGCATTAGATGCGTTAAGAAATTCCAATACCCAAAATTCTCAAAATGATACGGAACAATCCATGCAGAAAGATAATATGCAAAAACAGATTGATTATCTTATTTACGAATTAAAGCAAATAAAAAAAATAATCAAATAATGTACATACAATATTTCTAGAATTACTTGTATTATTTTCCGTTGCTAAAAAAATCTTTATTTTGTAAAAAAGGTTTTTGCTTGGAAAGCAGCTTAACTGACATACAAGACATAATTACAGATGCTCTAAATAGCATTAATGAAGCTTGATCAAGAATTAATTTAGGTGAGATGCAAAGTAATTATTTTTTAATGACTTACAATCAAAAATTGACAAACTACTAATTGAATTAAATAAAATTAGGTGTGTTGATTAACCATTTCTATACATTCGAAGAGCTGATTTCCGCTACTCGCTTTCGCGCAGAGAAAGGCTTCCTACAGGCGAGCGTCGAGTAGCCCTACGCTACAATCAGTTAAAATTGGAATATATTATCAAAATAACAACCAAAAAAACCCTTTTATCGCTCAATAATAAACCTATTTTTTCCTAATCAACACGCCTGAAAATTAATATCTTTAGGAAAATCATTAATTCATCTTCCTATAACAATCTCATCTCTCCCGCTCGATAAATGGATCTGAACTCTATCCTTCTCATAGATTGTTAAAGTACCTTCTCTAACTACCTTTTCCCAACCATTTACCCTTATGATCAGACTATAACTAAAAGGAATACCATTTAAATCAGAAGACTTTGACCACTCATATACAGAGATATCCTCATTTTCCTGTATTAGTTTGGCGCTTCTAGGAATAGGGAAATCACTATATTTTCCCGATAACTCGTATTTAGAAGTAGCTACAAAATAATAGCTAATTCCTAAGAAAATTAATAAAACAACAGTGAGAATTATTTTTTGATATTTCATTTAAAACCTCCCCGTAAATGGTCGATTAAATAAAAGAGCAAAAACCAAATCGAAGCTGTAGCGTGTGACGACGCTGCGGCTTTTTATATCCCAACACTTATACCATTATCAAACAAAAAGGAATTATTTGGGTTATTTGTGTTATAATTAAATAAATTTACACACTCAAAGGAGGTTTAACAAATGCGAGAAAATAAAAGATTCGCCTTAATTGCTTCATTGTTTGCATTAATTGGTTTACCTATTATTTTTCTAACAGTATCCTTGTACACAGGAGAATGGCGTTTTTTTATAGTTAGTATTGCACCTTCATTAACTGCTGGTTTAACAGGACTAATTCTTACAATGCAGAAAGTCAGTAAAAATAAACGAATGGCTTAAGGTTTTTTATACTGACCTAAGCGCTCGCGGAAAAGCCCTTAAAAAAGACATTATTGCTATAATTATACAAAGTTTCTTGCACGAAAAATATACTACATTTGTAATTTCCCTTCAAAAATTCACTTCCCCACTTTCCGCAAATAAAAGAAAGTAAAGCTCTACTTTCTTTTATTTTTTCCATATTTCTCGTTACCACGTTTAAAATTACCTGTAATCTTAGCTAACAATAACTGTACTGCTATTATATTATCTTCAACTTCTTCAATCCTTGCGATAAGACGCTCAGCCTCCTTATCTTTTACAATTTTAATTTGTTTACCTTCGTAATGTATTACAACTGTTCCTTTTTTCGTTATTTGATAAGCAAATGGTTCTTCGCTTAATCTGTTTCGTTTATCTATTTCGCTCACTGCACATCTCCCTAATTCTTTTAGTTTCCACATTATATTCAAAAAAATCTGTTGGTTCACTTGTTTTCTGTTTTAACACCGTAAAAGGCTAACTGTTACGGTAAATTCCCACGCCTATTTGCCTAGCTTATAAACACGAAATTTCATATTAAATTGGATGCTATTCGACATAGTGTTCTAGCCTTTAGCAAAGTAATGTGACCCATTCTCTATTTAAGATAGAAACCCTGCCCCGTTAGCTGCAAAAAAAAAGAGCTGAACACACAGTCTAACTGAAATGTTTCTCTTTGTTCAGCTGTGTACTTAATTGGTTACTCCTTAAGAAATTCAACGATCATTTTCATTTCACGCTCTGGCATCATATGCATGTGTCCGCACCCCTTTAACATATGAACTGTGTTATTTGGTATGATTCTTTTTGCTCTTGGTAATACTTTTCTCGCTGGAAATAAACAATCGTTTTCTCCTGCCATAATAAGTGTCGGTGCTTTACACTGTTGCATTAATTTCTCATTCACATTGGATGGCATCCCTACTTTTGTTTTTACATGATCAAAACTATCTTTCACCATATCCAAAGTATCTTTATCAAGAAATTCTTCTTTAATAGCCATAAATAAAGCGGTTTCTTTTATATATTTTTCCATCTTTGTTAGTTTATATTTGAGTAGTGGTATCAGCATTTTAAGAGTACTGATTGGAAAGGCATTATTAATACCTGATGGCACAATTAATACGGATTTTTCTACTTTTTCCGGTGCGATACACATCAGTTTTGCCAAAACGCCGCCTCCAAACGAAACCCCAAAACAAGCTATTTTATCAAATCCAAGCCCTTTAATAACTTCACTTGCCCACTTTCCATAATCATAATTTCTAGGAGAAAGACTCACTTCTTCGCTTTTTCCAGGGTGGCCAATAATATCAACCGCATAAACGTGAAAATCCTTAAGCAGGAATCTATACATTAGTAAATTATAGGCAGTCGTACTATTACCGCCATGAAATACTAGCAATGGTTCACCCAATAGATTGCCAGTTTCAATGATATGTGTTCTTCCAAAACGTGTATGAACGTAAACATCCTTAAATAAATAATCCAATTTATTCAATTGAGCATCATAAAGCTTTAATGACATTTCTCTTCCCGATTGTGTTTTGTATATACTCATATCGGTCCTCTCCCTCCTAATTTGAAAGTATGGCAGCTTTAAAAGATTTGGGGAAAATAGGTTTATTATTGAGCGGTAAAAGGATTTTTCCGTTACCATTTTTCCTATATATTCCTATTTTAACTGATTTCCGAATGTATAAAAATGGTTAATCGACAAACCTGATTTTATTCCGTTATGTGGTTGATTTCCGTTGCGACTGAACGCTTTGTTATTTTTTGTGCGGCAGCGTCACGTTATTTTTTTGAAATTATAGCTTTTGGATAGTTCCAATCTCCTAAATAACATCTTTAACAGTTTCATATCTGCATTTTAATAAGGTATGGAATCTGTATTTTCTTCATAAGCCTTTATCGCTTGCTCAGCATATACATCTATTCTTTTAAAATCGTTTGTATGTTTATGAAAAATAACTGAACGATCTGTTAATATGATTGTTCTTCCCCCATAACAATCATATCCTTCAAACCAAATGCTGTAACCACAATCATTTATCCATCCACTTTGATGTTAGTCTAAATAATGGACACAGAGAATTGGGAGTTTATAAAGTATAATAATCTTAACAATTTACTAGGAGTGTCTAAGATGACAAAACGAAAAAGTTATGACAAAGAATTTAAATTAGAGGCAGTACAATTAGTTGAAAGTGGCAAGAGAGTTGCTGAGGTTGCACGTGAGCTGGATCTTGCAGAACAGACATTACACAATTGGGTAAAGAAATTTAGTAAAGATGGCGAAGTTGCATTTGTTGGTAGTGGGAATTTAAAGCCTGAGGATAAGGAAAATAAAGAATTAGAAAAAAGAATACGTGACCTAGAAGAGGAAAATGCCATCTTAAAAAAGGCTATGGGCATCTTTGCGAAAGACCGGAAGTAATTTACAACTTTATTCAACAGCACCGACACGAATTCCGTGTGGCAAAGATGTGCGAAGTATTAGGTGTTTCAAGAAGTGGTTACTACGAGTGGCTGAACCGACCAAAGAGTAATCAAAAAGAACGGAAAGAAAAGTTAACCAGCCAAATAAAACGAGTGTATTTGGACTCAAGAAGAAATTATGGTAGTCCGAAAATTACAAAACAATTGAATTCAGAAGGAGTCTCTGTATCGCAAAAAACAGTATCGCGAATTATGAAAGAAGAAGGCATTCGCTCAAAAACAGTGAAACAATACAAAGCGACGACGAATTCAAAACATAATCTACCAGTATATCCAAATCTATTAGACCAACAATTTAAAGTAGAACGCCCTGGACAAGCGTGGGTAGCTGACATTACGTATATATGGACCAGTGAAGGTTGGCTCTATCTAGCAACGATTATGGAGTTGTTTTCAAGACGAATCATCGGTTGGGCAATGGATGAGAGAATGACAAAGGAATTAGTGATCCTCGCCTTAAAACGAGCAATCAGAACTCAGACTCCAACGCCTGGGCTCATTCATCATTCAGATCGTGGGAGCCAGTATGCGTCGAAGGAATACCAACAAGTGTTACGAACTAACAGAATGATTACAAGTATGAGTAGAAAAGGAAACTGTTACGATAATGCATGTATCGAGTCATTTCATAGCGTCATCAAAAGAGAGTTAGTTTTTCATGAAAAGTATAAAACGAGAGATCAGGCCAAGAAAAGTATCATTGAATACATCGTTAGTTTTTATAACTACAAGCGTATCCATTCTTTTACAAATTATATGTCGCCCATTGCATACGAAAAGCAATATTTCAAAACTTCACAAAAAACTAAGGTCATATAATTAAACCCTTTTAACCTCACAAATAATTTAAGGGTTACGCCCCTTAAATTATTTGTGAGGCGAGCAAGCGATAGCGCGCTTAGATTTAAAGCAAAATCTCAATTTTCCCTGTCCATTTTCTTGACATAGTATCACTTTTATTAAGTTGGTCATGGGAATCCCCCAAGTTCCTTCATTTTCAACCTAATCTCCATTGTTGTTAAATTAGATAAAGAAAGAAAAAGCATACATCCTCCTAATTCTTTCGATAGAGCCCTAGTAACTTTTTCAAACCAATTGTGATTATTATCTATTTCGAGGATTATCTTTTTCTTACAATCGAAATTAAACAACTTCCATGTATGCTAAGTTTGCTTCTTAGGCAGTCATGCTAGAACAACTACTATAAATGATTATTTTAATTATTCTTAAATACACCTTCCTTTTCGTCCAAACAACTGTATTCGATATGAATAAAATAGGATATAGAATTGGAGGTGAATATAAAATGGCATCATTTGAAATTGGAGCGAGAAGTCTTTTCAATTTTCGAAACGAACGCTTTTTCCTATTTGTTGAAGATGAAGTTACAATTCCAGCTCAAGGTGTAGAGATTGATCCAGTTAATATCTATGAGATTGACCAACAAACTTTCAATTTTATTAGAGATGAAGGGGATACACCTGTGATTCGACCAGTTATTACTCTTCCACCTGTACCACCTGGATTTGAATTAGAACGAAAATGTATTTTTACAGTTGATAATGCATACTACGTAATTTATGATTTAGAAAATGGAACAGACAACAATGTTTTATTAAGAATCGGTGCAGCTTTATTTAACTCATTGAGAAATTCTGGTGTTCGTGAATGTATTCCTCAAGATTTTATTAATTAATACAATCTCCAACTGGCGTCGGGAACTTATTGAACAACTTAAAAACAAACGGAGTAGCATTTAAATTCGCTACTCCTTTGCTCTTTCTATTCTATCCCTTCCCCTTTTTTTGGAGAAGATTTAGAGATGGTAAAGAAATATTTTCAGGAAAAGCATGGGATTCAGCAATTTTTTTTTTTGACATAGACTACGATAAAGGTTATGTACAATTTTAATCATGTATTAGAAAATGACCAAGACGGCAATTATGCTATCTTGGTCATTTGTTTATATGTCTTGAAAATATTAAAATTACAATACTTTAGTTTAACACACTGACAGTAAAATCAAATTCTCCTGCTCCGCCATTATTTGAAATAATCGATATCTTATATTCACCCATTGGGATATCATGTAGATCCCAAAATGCTGTATAAGTTTTAGATTCACCAGGTTTTAACGTACCATTATTCCATATTTCCCCTTTAGGATTAAAAATTTTCCATGTGGAAGTATTAGACCCTCTATTTGCTATATTATATCTTACGTCATGATCATTTGAGGCAATATGGAATTCATTTTTAAATTCCCCATGTATTAATGGCTGATTATTGTAAATAGCTACTAATGTTTTTACATACTTCCAAGTATCACTACCGAAATCCTCTTCGTAATTTTGAACAACAGTACCATCTTCATTTTCTTGAATACTTGTGTTAACGGTTTCTTGTTGTACTGCCACTTGTTTTTCTGCCATTGCAGGTGGAAGGCTAGATCCTACCAAAGCTAAAGTTAAAGTAGATGTTGTAACCCATTTAGTAAATTTCATAAGATATCACTCCAAAATCGCTCCTAATTATGTATAGTATACTTCGAATTACTAAATATACCAATTAAGACGAAAGAAAAATAATCAGGTACTCACCATTTAATGAGCGCCTGATCATTTGTTTTGCTTACTTAATAGTAATCTCTATAATCGTATTTAATGTAAATATATTTTGAAAAGATTAATTTATTTACAGTTCCGGTCGATATTAGGATAAGTATGGTAAATACTAAAAAATCAATTAACTAGAAAGGTGGAAATCTTTTATGATTACTACAAGAAATTCAACAGCAACTATGCAATATTTAATGACACGTAGATCCTATAAACAATATGGGCTCCCTCAACAAAACAGTAACGAAATTAACCGCACTTCTAAGAGTCAAGAAAGAATAAACAATGTGAATAAAATTATCGAAGAAAGTAAAACATCTAAACTCTCTACTAAACAGATTGAAACACTTAAAAGTGCTGCTAAGGATGGTTTATTAGGCTCTAGTACTACTAAATTAGGACCATGGGGGAAACACAACCTCCAAAAATTTTTATCAAACTCTAAGTACAATTCAACATTAAATGCTTATCGAAATTCAATATAAAATCATTAAAATCAAAACACCCTTTAACACTTTGGAGGTTTTTTTGAAATACAATTAAACTTACAAGGTATTACGTTTGGCGTTGTGCAATAAAAAAGCCCAGGCTCAAATTAATTGAGTACCTGGGGCTTTTTGTTGAAGTTTAGGTTAAAGTAAAGATATGAAATCTTTCATTAATAAGATAACACAACAACCTGAACAAAATCTGAACAATTATTATGCAGCTACAATTTTTGTTTTCTGCGCTAATTTTGCTACCTCTATTTTTCAGCTCCTTCTTTGGCTGCTTCGGCACCAGTGAATGTACCTGTTTTAACTCGTCATAACTTACCTTCTGGCTCAATGTAAGAAACCCAGCCAAAATGATGTTTTAGAACATCCGTTACATTTTCTGCTGTTTGATGTGTACTAGATGTGCCATTTTGGGTGCAAACATAATTTGCATCCCTGAAACCTTGATTCTATAAGCATTTAAAAGACTATCTAAATATATTGTGCTCATAAAGGTAATCATAGGAAAGATCGACGAACAAATACTCATGTTCGTTAATAGCAATCGAAAACGTTCTTGTAATTTCCCCTGTCTCAATATCTCGATAAAGCTCTGAAATTTCCCCGCTTTGATCGTTGCGCATTTTAATGATTGTTTGTAGGAAATATGGACGCCAGCTCCAGTTTTTATTAATAGCTCTAGGCTGCAATTCCCACTGTCCATCTATACGCATAACGTTTGGAGATAGTTGGAAGCCATCTTCATTACAAATATATAATCGGAATGAATAACTATCCAACAGCTGTGCCAAATGCTCTAAATGTGAGATGTTGTCACTAGAAGGTTTAACACGATGGACAATCGCTTCTAGCTCCTCTCTCAATTTTTTCAGCTCAAAATATTGCGCTTCAAGCATTTTCTTTTCAGATGTAATAAATTGCTGGCACTCCTCTTTAAATCGCTCCTTTAAAATATCCTTTTCTACAAATGTCATTGCAGGATTTGCTAAGTATCGTCCTTGATAGAAGCGCCCTCCATTTTTCCAGGCAAACTGTAATTGATAAACGGTTTCGATTCCTTCAAATAAGAGGTTTGCACCAATTTTATAAGCGAGGCTCCCTATTGCTGATATCATATCAGACTGTGCAGACCAAGAATCATAATTTAAATCTCGAATATTCACCTTTAAAATTTGTGGGGATAATAGAGCAATATGTTCTAAATGACTCTCCGCTCCCACTTCCTGAACGGCAATTTTCACACCAAATGTCGTAAAGTAACGTAGTGCATGGTGTAGCTTATGAATGTCACCTAGAAAACGATGTTCAGAAACAACTAATACAATACGATGTAACTCTTCTTCACTTATATATTGTTGAATAATATTAAAGTGACTTTCTCCGAAATCCTGCATCAGTATGTTCGGATTA
Source organism: Lysinibacillus sp. G4S2 (assembly GCF_030348505.1). Classification (NCBI taxonomy): domain Bacteria; kingdom Bacillati; phylum Bacillota; class Bacilli; order Caryophanales; family Bacillaceae; genus Lysinibacillus; species Lysinibacillus sp. G4S2. The sequence continues at coordinate 2,929,195 of NZ_JAUCFJ010000002.1, forward strand.
CTTGGAATATAAATATCAACATCCGGTGCAATCTCTCCTATTTTTTCTAATGCAGCATGTAGAATTTTATGTTCCATGTCAATACGGTACTCTTCTGGAATATCTTCATTATTTACAAAATCTTTTAAATTAATTTGTTGACCCTCGATTTGTAACTGTCCGGAAATTTCGTAGGCAATCACCGTATGCGCATCCGCGCTAAATATAGGTTGAAAATACCCATGTATTTGATCTAAATTTGTTAACACTTCAATTGCGTCCATTGTCGAAACCTCCATATCATGAATAACTCCATAACAGTTATTCAAGAATAGCATTACTTTCACAGCTCATTACATGAAAAAAAGCTCTCTGACTGTATATTAATTTGTTTAAAGTAAATTCGCAACTTCACTTGGCAATATTTGATGGAAATATCTGTTCTGAAAAGTTAGCCGTCCATTCATTTTTCACAGTTTTTCAGTAACCCTAAAGTCTAATACCTGAAATCATCCACTAATGTCAAATCACATTTTGCCGAAAATATACCATTAAATGATAATGCCGTCATCTAAAACTGCTTTTATCATGTACTGCTGTGTAAAAACGAAAAAAATTTCTTTATCACCATAATTTATGCAACAAACCGAAGTGAAAGCCGTGATAATTAGAGCTATTCATCCAATTTACTTAAAATATTCAGTCATTCACCCACTAATATAGATGATATTATTTTTGTACTGGCGTTTCCCCTTCTACTCATAGTAAAAAAGCAGTATTCCAAAGTATGAATTATACCCTTCCGGAATACTGCTCATGACTATTCTGACATAAAGAAATACCAAATAATCGCAATTGTAATTAAGGATAAGATTACAGCAAATGTAACACGAAGCGGTGAAATCGGAGCATCTCCACCTACATGACCCGTTTGTCCGTTCACCATAAATCGGTAAATTTTCTCCTTATAACGGAATGAAGAAAGCCAGATTGGTAACATAAGATATTTGTATGTAATATCATCATGTGTTGTAGAGAAACATAAATTGGATACAACATCTGCATTCTGTTCCCAACGGATTTTTGAAGTAATTTGTGCATTTAGATGATCATGTATTTCTCTCTTTGCTTGACCCCACCCGTCCTGTAAACCAATACTGTAGCGTTCTGATAAAAACCCAGCTACATATTCTGGTTTATAGGCTTTATTATCGAGTAAATTAAAAGGTTCTATTTTTCGCATCATATTCCGATCATAACGGGTTGTTGCACTTATTAAATGATCGTCAATAAATTCCTGATAAAAACCACTTGTGGAATACCAATCTGTTTCAGTTCGAGTATTTCCCTCTTTATCTGTAACTGTACGATGTCTACCGTAACTTGCGGAATACCTTGAGCTTGTTTTCGTATCAAAAGTCCAATAAGGAAGATAAACCCCTTTAAACGAATCAGGCTTTGCACTATCTTTTGCAGCTTTCGGGGTGAACCATTTTCCTTTAATCCATCGTTGGAAGCTTTCACCTGCTTGCTTATCTGTTATTTCAAATGCACATACCCCGTTCGGTGCTAGTGTATTTTCAGCACTAGCCTCCATAACCTGATTAGAACCACAATATGGGCAACTATCGGCTACCTGTAATGCATCATAAATCGTTTCTGCCGCACAGGATTTACAAATGACTGTTTTTTTCTCAACACCCCAGTCAAAATTCCCACGTTCTTCAGCATTTGCGAAAATCATTTCCTGGGCAACTTTTTCCTCTTGCTTTTCTGGGGCTGCAATTTCTGACTCATAGCCACAATAAGGACATGTTAGCTTTCCTGTTGCTGGATTAAATTCAATAGATGCACTACATGATGGACACTCAGCGTCAAAATCAAGCTTTACTTGTTTAACATTTTCAGCATCTTGCGTTGTCATCACTAGTTATCTCCTTACTTAACATCATTTTCATCAAACACATCGCCACACTCTGGACAGAATTTTGGTGGGTTTGCAGGATCTTCTGGCTGCCAACCACATTTATCGCACACGTATTGTAATGCTCCTAAAGGTTTTTTAGCACCACATTCGCTACAGAATTTACCAGTGTTTTCATGGCCACAAGCACATTTCCATGCACCAGAAGTCGTCGCTGTTTGTTGTTTCTGGGCTACCTGTTTATTTTGCTCATTCATTTGGTAAAGCTGTCCTGCATTAACACCGCCTGATTGAGCTGCCATGTTCATGCCCATAAACCCTGCCATTGCTCCGCCATCATTGTTTGCTGCTGCGATCATCGCTTCCGCCTGAGCACCCGTTAAATGAGCTGCAGCCATACCTGGATCACGCATTACGGCATTTCGTTGTAATTGTTTAATCATCGCCTCATCTTCTTCAGATGCTTTTAAAGAACTAATGCCAAATGATACAACCGCTAGACCACGAGTTGATAACCATTTTTCTGACAATACTTTATTGAGAGCATCCGCTAAAGCAACTGTATGTGCAGGAATTTCACTATAGCGTACTCCACTTGCTGAAATATGTGCGAAAGCTGGCTGTAACGCAGTCATTAACTCTGTTTTTAATTGGCTATCGATTGCGTCTCTTGTAAATTCACGCTCTACGTTTCCACAAACATTTGTATAAAATAATAATGGATCGACAATTTTATATGAATATTCGCCATGACAACGAATAGCAATATCAATATCTAGGCCTATGTTACGGTCTATAACTCGGAATGGAATCGGTGCTGGTGTTCCGTATTTATTGCCGACGATTTCTTTTTTATTAAAATAGTACACACGCTGATCCTTTGCAGGTTCTCCTCCAAATGTGAAGCGTTTACCAATTTGCTTGAATGTTTCCATAATACTTTCGGACAAATCATTGCCATACATAATCGAAGGCTCTGTTGATGTATCATAAACATACTCCCCAGACTCCGCAGAGAACTCCACTACTTTCCCTTGCTCGACAATCATCATACATTGACCTTCATTAATTGCAATAATAGAGCCATTACTAATAATATTGTCATTGCCTTTATTTGATCCTCGTTTAGAAGTACGTTTAACACCCTTTGCTACAAGAACATCTGATGAGAGTGACTCACAATAGAAATATTCACGCCATTGATCTTCTAGAACACCCGTTAATGCGCCAACTCCTGCTTTTAATAAACCCATAGTTATTCCCACCTTCAACTTATATACTTAACACTTATTTTATCATATCAATAATACCTCGACATCATTGCGTGAAGCTTTAGGTCCACACGACGTTGGTCACTCAGGCGTTTTCACAGGACGTGAAGTTCTTAGCCTGCGTTCTCTATTTCAGCGTGTGTTTGAACACTCGCTAAAAGAAGTTAGAAATAATCTAATCATTATGTAGTACGTACAATAAGGACAATTTGTTTCATTTTTTAGCCTTCTTTATAAAAAAAGAGATAGCTCCATAGGAACTACCTCAATCATAATTATAGTGGATCTTAGCGTTTCTTAAGAAAATGCAGAAATAGCAACAAGCACCCAGGCAATTATAAACAACAAACCGCCGATTGGTGTAATCGCTCCAAGCTTTTTCACACCTGTAACGGCTAATACATATAAACTGCCAGAGAAAAACACAATACCAGCAAACATTAAATAACCTGCCCAAGAAAGCATACTAGAAGCTCCTAAAAGAGCATCGCTAGATAAAATACCAAGTCCCAGTAAGCCTAATGAATGATACATATGATATTGCACCGCAGTTTCCCAAATGGCCGCATAATGTGGTGACGCAAATTTATCTTTTAGTGCATGTGCCCCAAAAGCACCTAGCACAACACCAAGACAAGCCATAATAGCCCCTAAAGCTAATAAAATTTCCATACTTCCGTCTCCTATTTCGTTTCACATGCGATTTCTTTGTATTTCGCATCCCAAGCCGGATCAATTTTACTTAGCGATACCGGACGTAACGTATCTTTATGGGCTAAAATATGTACTGACTGAGCAGTCGCAGCTATCGTTCCATCTTCATGTAAAATTTCATAGCCATATGTTGTACGTAAACGATCATGCTTTTCCACCCATGTACGCACAGTTGCTACTTGGCCATAATGCATAGCTGCCTTATAAGAAATGGATAAATCCATCACCGGCGATACATAACCATCTTTTTCTAACGCTGCATACTCAAAGCCTGCATCATTTACTAGCTGTGAGCGTCCAATCTCCATCCAAATGATGTAGTTTGCATGGTACACCACGCCCATTTGGTCGGTCTCAGCATATCGAATTTCTATTTGTTTCTCACTTACAAACATTTTCTTCACCTCGTCATTCATTATAGCGTAAAAATATTGATTTGGCGGGTTTTTGCTCTATTGATTTTTGTAAGGTGAAAAATAATGGTTCGATTAAGTGTGATGATTATTAGAAAAACAAATTTCATATATGTTTATCTCTATTCCATATAAACTCGTATAAAATCTTTTATTTGCTGTACTTTTGTAGAATCCATTTTGAGGATTATCTTCTTCTTACAATCGATATTTAACAACTCCCATGTATTCAACGTTTGCTTCTTTAGCTGCCATGATAGAACAACTACTATAAATGGTTATTTTAATTATTCTTCATTACACCTTCCTTTTCGTCCAAACAACTGTTTTCGATATGAATAAAATATGATATAGAATAGGAGGTGAATATAAAATGGCATCATTTGAAATTGGAGCGAGAAGTCTTTTCAATTTTCGAAACGAACGCTTTTTCCTATTAGTTGAAGATGAAGTTACAATTCCAGCTCAAGGTGTAGAGATTGATCCAGTTAATATCTATGAGATTGACCAACAAACTTTCAATTTTATTAGAAATGAAGGAGATACACCTGTGATTCGACCAGTTATTACTCTTCCACCTGTACCACCTGGATTTAAATTAGAACGAAAATGTATTTTTACAGTTGATAATGCATACTACGTAATTTATGATTTAGAAAATGGAACAGATAACAATGTTTTATTAAGAATCGGCGCAGCTTTATTTAACTCAATGAGAAATTCTGGTGTTCGTGAATGTATTCCTCAAGATTTTATTAATTAAATGAGAATTGTGATACATTACTCAATACTGGTTTTATAGTACAAAAAACAAGCGATCATACTCTGTAAAATTAAAGACAAGTGAATGTTATAAATCTGTAATATCAAGAGGTTGTCTTTAATGTCACACATTATATTAAATAATTAGTATACCACTTTTATATAGCGATGTACTTTTTGGGAATAAATGGGTTACAGTTTATTTTGAATTATTTAAATAGTAAAAAGAGACAGCTATTGCTGTCTCTTCCTCCTTTTCCATCATCTGATTCAAAATATTGTATCTACCCCTGAAGATAGTAGTACTAGAGAGCTTCATGTGTTTACCAATCGCTCGCATACTATCACCATTAAGTAGCCTATGAAGTATCTCCCTCTCACGATCTCCATGTACTAACGATATTCGCTTTTGCACCTCAGCAACCTTATATTCGTATTCACTGATGCGATGATTCATTGAATATACACGTCTTTGAACTTCATAAATACTGGATCGCTCGTACCACCACTTGCCTTTGGTAATGCCCTCAATACCATACATAGCAGTTTTCTGAGCTGTAGCGTGTGACGACGCTGCGGCTTTTTTTATATTACAATTTACATACTGGATTCTTCATTTTCTGACGTAACGTTATGCGTATCGTGTGACGTATCGTAATACGACTCGTAGACGATACTTACAGAATCATTTGGAATTCCTTCTCCAACCCATTGAATAAGTGAAGTGTCTTTCACTTCTTTTAATTCTGATCTCACGCAATCTAGGATTGGTTTACCTCCACGATTGAGGTTGTATTTGCCTCAGTTTTTAATAGCTATTTCACGAGTTTCCTCATTGTACTTAATAATCTTGTGGTGGTCCCTAAAGCGTTGATGCAAAGCACCAGCACTTTCCATTGAGTAACCCATATCAAAAGCAATTTTCTTTTTAGTAATTTGATAGATTCCAATTTGAGTTGTACTTTCATTTGTCAGCAAATACAGGAAGAAGTACTACGTTTTAAGAACAATGTCATGTGAGCGTGAGTTAAAGGTTTATATAGTTTAAATGTACCATCAGAATATCCATTTGCGATACCAGCTTTTACAATACTTTGAATTGTAGCTAGTTCAACGTGATTTCAAATTTGGAGTTCGGCGCGCCAGCAAATACAACCGTTCCGTTCTTCGGTAGTTTTACTTTGTTATTGCCGCTCACAACAGTAAAATTGACGCATACACCCTCCTCATCATACACTGCGAACGCACTCTTCTCTGGCAACGCCACGGTCATCGTTTTCCCTGCTGCCTCTTGCGGGATCGTAAACCATTTCGCATGCCCATTTGCTTGAAGCGTAACTTTGGATGATTGGCTTACATCCAGCGGTTTTACGTTGGATTCACTTACGTATAAATATCCGGACATCTCCATATATTCATCGCCGCCTTCTGTATAGAAACGGGCTTCCGACGTATCACGGCCACCCATCACAGGTATTTGGAGCTGATGCATCGCCGTGTTAGGGCCTGTAATTTTTCTGCTTTCCCAATAGCCCTCCATGCCTTCCTTACTATTAATTTGTTTGGTAGGCATCATTAAATATTGCATAGAACTAAATTTCTCGCTCACAAGATAGAAATTGACGCCTTCCCGCTTCGCCCATGCGGCAGCGGTTTCCTTCGATAGCGCGTTGTCTTCTAGTTTCTCGCCTAAATAGTAAGTCATCGCTTCTTGCCCTAAACCTGGCAGCGATATAAATGTGCTCTCCCTCAAATATGTTCGTCTATTCTTCTCAGTGACGAAGTTGAGCTTGGAGGTACCTTTCTCATTAATAAAGCTTCCATCCGCAGTATATACATATTTTTCTTCTGGATTAGATGGTAAAATCAGTTCACCATTCTTCGTAATTTCTATTTTGAATTGACTGAAACTATTGCCGTAAAAACCCGCTTTCTTTGCTACTTCATGAGGCATCTTGGCCTTGACCGGCTTACCAAAGGATTTGTTCGGCTTGATATCCTTAATTACGCCCTTCTCTTTAAGCGCAGCGAGCAGTATTTCAGTCGCCATCATTTGATTTGTAGTGCTGCTACCGCTGGATGACAACACAGCCACTGCCATCTTCTGCTCAGGAAGTACGACCAGTGATGCATGTTGCAGTGCCGTGTCTCCGCCTTTAGCCAAGCCCTTTATCCCATATTCACTGAATGGATATAGTTTCACACTATCCCAGCCAAGACCATAGTTGATAATATTATCTCCATCCCCAGGCCACATTCCTTTTTTATATTCCTCTTGCTCCATCGCCTTGACTGCCTTATCAGAGAGGATTCCTTTTCCCTGTCCCATGAATATTTGTGAGAATCGCACCATATCTTCTGCTGTGGAAGAGATTCCTCCCGTACCAATCACATTCACCGATTCAGCAGGAAGCTGCCCTTGGTACGTTGGAAAATAAAGTCCAGCCCGCTTATCGTCTTCCCATTTGTCCTGCGGCGTTTTCGTATGATTTAGCTTTAAGGGTTTTGTAAACCGTTGATGTATAAATTCGGTAAAGCTCATACCGCTGACTCTTTCCACCATAATCTCGGCTAGCGTAAAGCCATCGTTGCAGTATACCGAGAACGCGCCAGGATCCGCCTTCAATTGCTGGTTGGACAATTGCTGCAACAAGTTATCATGCGCATAGGTATCATTATCTTTAAATAAAAATGAACTACTAAGCGTACTACCTTGCAAGCCGGAGGAGTGGTTCAACAGCATACGTGGCGTAATGCTTTTGTAACGCTCGTCTTTCATCTTGAAATCAGGAACATAGTGGACGACAGGAACATCCAAATCGACTTTTCCTTCGTCGACCAATTTCATTACAGCCGCCGTTGCATACATTTTACTGACTGAACCAATCCCGTATAGGGTATCTTTGGTCAGCGGCTGTTTCCCATTCATATCGTTCTTGCCTGTCTGCCCCGACAAAATAAGTTTGCCATTATCAATTAACGCATACTGAACGCTAGTCGTCTCATAGGACTTCGTGAGTAGAGTAGCCTTCTCTGCCGCAATCTTTTTCAGTTCTTGACTAGCTAATTCTTGGCTAGCCACAACCGTAGTCTGATTGCTAGAAAACGCCATCGCCCCTGTTGGTAGGCTCATCGTTAACGCTAATGTTGCGGCTAACACCGCAGATAGTTTATTTTTCATAAAAGAATTGCCCCCTTGATTTCTAGATATACACTTCCTAAAACAATAATTAATGCCCCCACAAAAAAATTTTTTTGTTCACTTTAACATCCAGATTACCCCCTTAGGAAAGAAATATTTTCCATAAATAGAATATCAAAGTTTTATTAGCTCGTAAATACAATGATAGACTGATACCATACCGGGCTTAAGACTTATGGTTGATTATGACTAAGTAAATTAAAAAGACCAGATGCTCAATTTAGCACCTGGTCTTTTGTTTTGATGACTGATAAGTAATTTTTTCCACTTGTCTTTTAAAGGAGTTATATTTGAGTCTTTTGGAAATACAAACCTTTACCTACTGGTTGAACAGTTTCTAGTACAATGTCAACCATTGTTTCATTAACAAGAGTTCCTATTATCCAAGCTGATAAATCTTGTGCAGCAAAACAACCAGCAGCAGTAGAGATATTGCCTTCATTTACAAAACTTTGTTCAATGACATCTACATCAAATTGTTTTAGTTGATCTACTACAGATGGATATGTAGTTGCTTTTTTGCCTGTTAACAAATTTTTAGCTCCCAGTAGTAGAGCACCTGAACACATAGAGCCTATTAATTGTCTTTGGGGATCTAAAATAATTTTATCTAAATATTCTTGATTTTTATATAAGTCTTGTACACCCTTACCACTGGCAAAAATAACAGCGTCAGCAGAAGGGATCTCGGATATGTCTCCTGTCATTGGTATTCTCAAACCTGACATAGATATATGAGTTGTTTCTGTTCCTAATAGTTGGACATCCCATTCAGACATACCACCAACTAGACGTACACGATTTAATATATCCCATGGTAAAAAAACATCTATATCAGTGAAGTTATCGAAACAGACAATTGCAATTTTCATTCCCTATTCCTCCGTTATTTTAATATTAAAACATTTCTATTATATCAATAAAAAGGATAATCAAGGAAATTTAAAGTATTATGACTAACCGTTTCTATTACAACGTCTTTGATGAATCTTAATATATGCTCCTACCAAACGATCAATCGTTATGTTACCATCCTTTAAGTCATTCAATGTATTAAAGTGAATTATATTTTTTTACAACTAAAGGAATAGATATAACATATAAATCTATAGCATACGTAATAATCGTTATCCCTTTACCTTCTTCAGTAAATTTTGCTTGAAAAAACTTTTCCGAAACTTTTCTTTTTCCCCATTTTTTAGGTAACCATTCAAATCCTGAGAACATAAAAAATAATCTACCTTCTTTTCACTAAAATTGCAGCATAATTTAAAAGGACCATTAGTTCAAATTCGATTTCCAACTACTACACTGACTTGTGTATTTAAAACTAAGAAATTTCCCACAATCTTTTTACTTCCACCAATTCTTGCCCTTCGAATTCCATTCTGTATATATCTGGTTTCGTTGTTTGAAGTAAAAAGTTTAAATCGTATTTACTGTCATAATACCTCATCATTAAAGTCATAACAGCCCCATGCGTACCAATCACTACTTTCTGTCCTTGATATATGTTTACTATATCTTTTAAGACTTTTATAGCACGTTTCTGGCAGTCAGCATTAGACTCTCCTCCCTGTAAAGCAAAGTTTGAATCAGAAAATGACTTTTCTAATAAAGGAATTAAGTCCTTGTCAGACATTCGCGTATCTTTAGCATTAAAAATTCTCTCTTTAAGGTCTTCAAATACAATTACTTCTTTTTCAATTTGTTCTGCTACTTTCTGTACAGTTAGGATTGAACGACGATACGGGCTTGAAATAACAACATCAATGGCCTCTTTTTTTAATATATCAGTTATTCGATGAGCGTCTAATCTGCCTTTTTCAGTTAAATCTCTTGTTCTTTCATCCCCATATTTTGGAGAATCACCGTGTCGAACCAAATATATATATGTTCTCATAAAGCCTCCTATAGTTTTGGCTCATCACCATAACGTGTGGTTGATTTCCATTCCGACTTGGCGCTTTGTTGCTGTCGCTTCGCTTTCGCACAGATAAAACATTTGTTGCTGTCGCTTCGCTTTCGCACAGATAAAACATTTGTTGCTGTCGCTTCGCTTTCGCACAGATAAAACATTTGTTGCTGTCGCTACGCTTTCGCACAGATAAAACATTTGTTGCTGTCGCTACGCTTTCGCACAGATAAAACATTTGTCGCTGACGCTTCACTTTCGCACAGATAAAACATTTGTCGCTGTCGCACAGAGCAAGGCTTTCTGCGAGCGAGCATCGAGTAGCCCTACGCTACAAGCTCTTCATCATAACATGTGGTTGATTTCTTTGATAGAAAGAGCTTGTTTTTCGATAAAAGCCCAAATAGTTTCGATAAAATGAGATTTTGTTTCGATAAAAGCTCAAATAGTTTCGATAAAGGGCGATTTTGTTTCGATAAAAGCTCAAATAGTTTCGATAAAGGGCGATTTTGCTTCGATAAATCTTCAAAGTAGCCCTATAAAACCAACAAAAGTAGCTTTAGCGATTCTGTTTTGGGGCTCGACACTAAATAGTAACAAGAAAAACCCTTTCATCGATCAATAATAAACCTATTTTTTCCTAATCAACACGCCTGATCCAAAATATACGTCTTAACAAATGTCATCCACAACTTTTGGTGATGAGTCATAGTTTTACAGAATGAATTCCCCGTTCCTTACTACCAGTTTTAGTGCATATTTTACCATATACCTCTAAAAAGTATGGTTCCTTGACTGTATAGTTACTATACAGCTTATAGTGTGCATACACTTTTATAAATTTAGGAGGAACATCGATTATGTCAGAAAGTATCAAGTTAAGACCGTTAGAAAGAGAAGATTTAAAATATGTTCATAAATTAAATAATGATTCTAGAATCATGTCATATTGGTTTGAAGAACCGTATGAATCTTTTGTAGAACTACAAGATTTATTTGAAAAGCATATCCATAAACAAAGTGAAAGACGTTTTATAGTCGAAAAAGAAAAGGAAATTCTTGGATTAGTTGAATTAGTTGAAATTGACCTGATCCACCGTAATGCAGAATTTCAAATTATTATTGATCCTAATTCTCAAGGAAAAGGATATGCCTACGCTGCTACTATTTTGGCAATGAAATACGCCTTTCATATTTTAAATCTACACAAACTATATTTAATTGTTGATAAACAAAACGAAAAAGCCATTTACATTTATAAAAAAGCTGGATTTCATATTGAGGGAGAACTTAAAGAAGAATTTTTTACTGAAGGTAAATATCGAGACGCCCTTCGCATGTGTATATTCCAATATGAGTTTAATAACCAAATGTAGCTATACTCGCCCTTTTATGTATTGTAATTCTTATATGAAGAGGCATAACCAATTTTTAGCTGTAGCGTATTACTACGCTATGGCTTTTTTCATTCAGTCAAATTTCCTCAAAAAGTTTATAACCTCATTCAAACAAGGAGATGATTGCAACAATCCACGCTGCTATCACAAGTAATAAAAACCACCAGCCCATAAACTTTATAAACTTTTTTAAAATTGGTTTCTTTTTGAAATCATCTGAAAAGGAACTCATCTGTATAGCACCCTCAGGATGCTTCAACAGCATATAAGAAATACTGCCGAAAATTAAAGTAATCAATATTGCCACTATAAACATTTCCAATAGTCCCCCCTTCATATTAAGTTTCAATTGCGTTAAATCGGACTTTTTCAAACGCCTCTTAATCATAAATTGATTATGATTTTTTAGGATTCATCCATTAAAATCACTAAGTATTTCGACATTTATTTACTACGTTATTCCCCTTTCAATGCATGATCTTTCTGACATGATCTTCGAAGTGTTTGTTCATTTTCGTTAAAACTTTTCGAGTTTCCAAAAAAATACTTTTTTGGCTATCAGCTTATCTATTTTACTATTTTCTACTCTATAAATCTCCTTTTTTACGTTGAATAATTATTCTTTCACACCAATCGTCATTCCATTTTGTTGCAATGTAGCCTTAAGGATGCTTTGGGATTCGAGTTTTGAGTCTCGACATTTTGTAGTAGTTCATCTACTGTTACCCAATCATGGTCATGCACATATGCCTTCACAGCGTCTATTGTAAAAGAAAATTCGATTCCATCAATGTAGTTAATTCTTGAATGAAGACAATAAACACTACTAACAAATAAAGGTGCAATTTATGTAAGTAACTCGTCATTTTTTCATGCGTGTTCACTATCATGTTGATATTCTGAGAAATTATTAATTTCCTTTTACCTGTACGTTAGCATAATGGTTTATACTTTATATAAGATGAATTATGAATTCTACAAAAAAATGATGTGCGATTATCCTGTTTTTGAAACTTTTAGAGACTAAAAATAAAAAGTAAAGGTGGAAAAATCATGGGAAACTGTTGTGATAGTAGCCATAAAAAAATTATAAATGAAAACGCTATTGTATGTCCTTCTTGTAAAAATAAAGCTAAAAGCGTAAAACTAATGACGATTAAATCATTGATTAAACCAGCTGTATTAGAAACAATAAATGCTGTGGAAAATCACTATTTTTGTTCAACTACAGATTGTCATGTAGTTTATTTTGATTTGAGTAATAAGATGTACCATATTTCTGATATAAAGGTAGCTGTGCATCAAAAGGATGACTCATTACACACACCGATATGTTATTGTTTTGATTGGACTAAAGAAAAAATTAAACAATATGTTGAAAATGAACTCACGCCTAATCCCTTAGAACACATTCGTTCAAATATAAAAGAAAACCGTTGTGGATGCGAGGTAAACAACCCTCAAGGAAGTTGTTGTTTGGGGAATGTTACGAAATATATTAAAGGTTTAGCCTAAAAAGGAGTAATAAGGGGTCCTAAAAGCCTAAATAGGTTTTCAGGACCCTTTTATTGATCGTGGTACACTTTAATAATGTGTTAATGTTAACAATCAAAGGCATTTAGGAATAAACCATTCTAATACAAAAGTCTTTTCTTTAAACTTCGATAATGTAATATTGAAGTGAAAAAAAGAAAGATACCTAAAAAAACATATACTAGATTACTTGGAATGACTTTATATAATCCAGAGAACATTCCTCCGATTGCCATACCAGAATAACGGATGAAATTAAAAAGACCTAAAGCAGTTCCTCGATTTTGGCTGTATTCATTACTTATCATAGTTGAAAATAAAGGAGGTGAAAATCCCACTGTCATGCCATAGCCAAATAATAGGATAGCCAATCCAATAATTGTTTTAGTATGTAGTAAACCAAATAATATTACTTCTAAGGGCATTAAAAATAGAACAGCAATAAACAAGTCATTTAAAGGAATTCTTTTCTGTAATTTTTTGAATATTACACTTCCCAAAATCATACTAACGGTCAAGGGTAAGTATAATAAACCAATGATTTGCAACGGAACGTGATATTGATCGTTAAGCAATATCGGCAAGTAAACAAGAATAGAAAAATATACAAAGAATACAAAGAAACTGACGATCATTGTACTTACACCCATATAATTAGAAAAAACAGCAATATACGTTTTCAATAAGCTGCTTGTTTTACCTTGGTCATCTTTCCTTTCATTATCTGGAAGTCCGTAAATAATCAAAATAAATAATACTGCAGATATAACAAAGAGGAATAGGAAAATTCCTTGGTGGCCATAATATTGCCCAAGTAAACCTCCCAATATAGGTGAAATAGCTGGAGCGAGTGTAAGTAATATTTGATACGTTCCTATTGCACTGCCTCTTGCTTCGCCTTCAAATAATCGTGTAATCATATTTATCGTTACTAAAGGGATGATTCCAGCACCAATAGCTTGGACTATTCTAGCTATCAAAAAGAGCAGAAAATGATCTGCATATGCACAAAATATCGTAGAAATATTAATAAAAATAAAGCTAATCAATAATAATCTCTTTTGGTTTTTACTATCAATTACCGTCCCTAAACTGATTTGAATCATAGCAATAATAAAAATAAAACTGCTCACTGTGAAGTTTACCCAATTAATTGAGACGCTGAAAAAATCCCGAATAAGAGGAATAATCGGTGTATAAATGTTTTGATTTAAAGAGGCAAAAAAAGTGCTTATACTTAACAAATACAAAACAAATACTTTGTTTTGAGATATTCGTCTTGTCATATACATTCTCCTTAATTTTGCTTTATATTCTCAGTAACAGCGTTTAAAAACTTAATAATAGTCTCTAATTCGGCTATATTAAAATTATCTAAAATACTTAAATAGCTGTTTCTTGCTTGCTCATGTAATTGATTATGAATTAAAGCAAGCTTCTCTCCTGATTCTGTCAGAAGATAATAAACCTCTTTTTTATTTTCTCCTTGGTGCATTTTTGCAAGAATATTATGTTGTAACAACTTTTTAACGGCTTTTGTAATAGCTGGTTTAGATAGTTTTAAACTTTCAGAGAGAAAAGTATTATTAGCCCTCCCCTTTTCTTTAATTGTTGCAACGATATGTAATTGAGTAAGTGTCCAATCTAAAACTAACACTTCTTCTTGGCCTGCTTTATCTACTTTTCTCCTTTTTTGGGCTGCTTCTCTTTCTGTAATTAAATGTTGTAGAGACTCCAAAGCTTCTTCTTTTTTATTTATCTTATCCATTAGTTTCCACCAGACTTTTCTTAATATTTTTAAAACAAATCAATATTGTTAACCGGTTAACAACAACTATAATTTATTAATTTTCGTAAGTCAATAAAAATTGTTAACCGGTTAACATAAAAAGCGTTACCTATTACTAAAATATAAAATAGGCATTCTTCTTTTACTATGTACTTCTAGGCATAGTATTTGAAGGGTGGTCGACTTCTTGGGGGGCCTTGATATAAAAGTTTTTCGACAACAAAAAGTCACTCATTTTTATTGATGAGTGACTCAGACTATCGAAAAATGTCTTCTATATGAAAAGCTAATTACTATTGTTTATTCCCTTGAAAGCTTCAGTTTGCTCTTTAATTCCTTTTTCTGCAGCAAATCTTTCAATACTAGATGCACCAAAGAATCCAACAATTCCCTCTACTCTTTCAATAATATAAGCAGCATCTTTCGGTTCTGCAATTGGACCTCCATGGCAAATTGCTAATATATCAGGATTTACGGACTTACCAGCATTAATAATTTTTTGGATTCGATCGACACAATCATCTAAAGTTAATGCCGTTTGTGCACCAATAGTTCCTTTTGTTGTTAATCCCATATGCGCCACTAAGATATCTGCACCCGCTTCAGCCATTTTCTTTGCCTGTTCTTCATCGAAAACATAAGGAGTAGTAAACAAATCTAATTCATGTGCTTTTCTAATCATATCTACTTCTAAATCATAGCCCATTCCCGTTTCCTCCAGATTTTGACGAAAAACACCGTCAATTAAACCAACTGTGGGAAAGTTTTGAACGCCGCTAAACCCTTGATCTTTCAGTTGCTTTAAGAAAACTTCCATAACTTTAAAAGGATCTGTTCCATTAACACCGGCGAGTACTGGTGTATCTTTTACTACGGGTAATACCTCATTACCCATTTCAACAACAATTTGGTTAGCATCACCATAAGATAATAAACCAGCTAGGGAACCACGACCAGCCATTCTATAACGGCCTGAATTATAAACAATCAACATATCTGCTCCACCAGCTTCACTACTTTTAGCCGTAATTCCTGTACCAGCGCCAACACCTACAAGAATATGTCCATTATTAATTTCTTCTTTAAATCGATTCAATATAACTTGTCTCTGTAACATTTTAATTTTCCCTTTCTTTATTTTCTATTAATTCAATTAATGTTTTCGCTGCAGCTAGTGCAAACTCTTCACTATTTATATCCGCATTGATTTCAATCATTTCCACTTTACTTTGGTCAACATTTTCTCTTAAAGTATCAAATAACATACTGTCTTCCTCTAAACCGTAGAAAGGCTGACCTTCAACATCGAGACCTGATAGCCCTTTTAACGGTAACAATAACGCTGTGTAGCATTTAGCTAAAGATAATTTTTCAGCAATCACTTCACCTATTTGCTTGTTCTCTTCAACGGATGTGCGCATTAAAGTAACGGTTGGATTATGCTTATAAAATTTTCGTCCTTTAAATTTACTAGGGACAGAATCAAATGGACCAAAATTAACCATGTCGATCGCACCAACTGATACAACTTGAGGAATTTGATTTTTTGAAGCTGCTTCTAAACGATGAGGACCAGCTTTCAATACACCGCCAATTAATTCATCAGCCCATTCAGTAGTCGTAATATCAAGGACACCATCTAGAAATCCATTCGCTATTAAATTCTCCATTGTCCGACCACCAACACCTGTTGCATGAAAAATTAAAACTTCATATCCCCTAGCTTCTAAGAAATCTTTAGCCTGATTAATACAAGGTGTTGTCAGTCCAAACATAGTTGCAGCAATAAGAGGCTTTTTTTTCTCGATCGTTTTATTTTCAAAGTTAAGCATACCTGCTATCGCAAATACCGCATTTGTAAATATTTTAGTCGAAATCACATTTAAACCAGCAACGTCTACTACTGATGGCATCATAATTATGTCACTAGTACCTACATAGGGCTCTGTGTTACCGGAAGCGACTGTTGAAACCATTACTTTAGGAACACCAATTGGTAATTCTCTCATTCCAGCTGTTACGATAGACGACCCTCCAGTACCTCCAAAGGATAGTACGCCGTCAAATTTACCTTCTTCATACAATTTCGGCAAAAGCACTTCCATCCCTTTTGCAAGAACAGCGGTTGCAATTGCTCGGTCTCTTTTTGCTGCAATTACTTGTATATCTTCTCCAGCGGCAGCTGCTACTTCAGCATTGGTTACGTCGGGATTAAAAACTGGATTAAAAACACCTGTATGAATCGTGAAAGTATTGAAACCTAACGATTCCATCAACTCTTTTACATATAAATATTCTTGTCCTTTTGAATCAAATGTTCCAGCCAAGGCAATTGTTTTCACATCAACTCATCCCTTCTTAATTCTTTTTAAAATTAAAGAAAGCGGTACCATTTATTACTCAACTACATGATAACGTTTTCTTTTAGGAGAGTTAATGTGTTTTTGTTCTATAAAATTGTCTCTTCGTTATTTTTTATATAGTTTTTAGGTGACACACCTTTGTATTTTTTGAATATTTTACTAAATTGAGTGTAGTCAGGATAACCTACCATTTCAGCGATATTATTTAGTGGTAACTTTTCTAATTTTAATATTTCAATTGCGCGATTAAGCCGAAAATTAATAAGATATTGAGTAAATGATATACCCATTTCTTTTTTAAATAACGTACTTAAATAAGAACGAGATAAATTTAATAGTTCTGCCACTTCATTCAATGATATTTCATCCATATAATGTAAGCTTATATATTTCTTTGTAAAATTAATATAATCATCTTGACTTCCTAAGCCATCAGTAATTTTACCGATTAATTCATCAAACTGAAAATCATTCGTTTGCTTAAATGATTTCGTAATATGTATGAGAGTCTGTTCATTTGGAATCCTTTCAAAAACAGAACCTCCAATGTAACCCATAATAGTAGTATCATCATACATATATTGAACATCTATTGGTTTATTAACCGGACCTCCATAAATCATTTTAATAATGTTTGGATTCAGTTCATTACATTCATTAAATATATTGACCGCCATCCTTTTGGCAGCTTGTAAAGATAAAATCTTTTTAGCACCTAATGATCCACCATTCGTTAACCCTAAGTGAACACAAATAATATCTGCGCTCGCTTCCACCATACTTATTGCTTGCTCCTCGTTAAATACAAAGGCAACAGTAAACAGCCCTTTTTCACTAGCGATACGAATAGCCTCTACCTCTTTATCATATGTAATCCCTTGTTCCTCTAAAGCTTCTCTAAAAAGCCCATCAACTAGTCCAATACTTGGATAATTATTAATGCCCGCAAAGCCTTTTTTCTTAATTAAATCAATGTAGTCATGTAAATCAATTGTTGGATCTGTTGCACATAAACCAAAACAAACAGGAATTTTTTTTACCATAGGAATGATCTCTTTACATGCAAAATCCATTACAACATCATTACTATTGGCATACGGTAAAAAACCAGCTAATGAACTAACCCCCATTAATCTAAATCGACCTGAATTAAGAGCCAAAATAAAGTCAGCGCCACCTTGTTCTGCGTATTTAGCCGTCATTCCAGAACCAGCAGCAACACCTAATATATATCTATTTTTATTAATTTGTTTTTTTAAATAATTTTTGATTGCATTCTTTTTATTTTGCTTATCCCCCATATCGTCTACACCTCTACTAAATTTTACATCGTTTAGATTCAGTTAATAAACCATTCTGCTCATTTAAAGTAATTTTCACATTACATTCACTCTATTTTAACCTCGTCCTAAAATGTTGACCGGGTTAAACACGTTAACTTCACCTTCCTATTCAAATGAATGGCTTTGGCAAAATAAAAAGTCAACTCGAAAAAAAATGAATTGACTTTTTTATAACTAAGTAGATTATTCAGTTTTTACTAATTTCAAAACAGCTAAATCATATATTCTAAATATAAACTTGATTGTAAACAGTACTTCTATCAACAATTGAAATAAAAATCCATTGCGTTTTGATAAAGAATTTTTTCCGCCGACGTTGCATCAAATAATTCTTTAATCAGTTCAATATCTGCATAAGCAAAAGGCCTTTTTGCTCGTGTTGACGGCAAGTCTGTGCCAAACATTAACGCCTCTGGATTGGCAGCATAAATGGATTTTAAAGCATTTTCTACATTGAGCTCCACTCGACCAAAACCTGTCGCCTTTACTCGTACACCTTTTTCTACGAGCCGCAACAAATGAGGCAAGCCTTCCTCGGAGAGCCCTAAATGATCAATCGAAATCGCCGGTAATTTTTCAATCGTTGGTGCGATTTCAGGCAAATCTTTAGCGTCTATATATAGTTCACTATGCCAACCAGCTAAATCATATACACGTCTCGTAAAATAATCGAGCTTCGATAAATCTTCGGAGCCGCCACGCTTCACATTGAATCTTAGTGCGCGTACCCCTTTTTTATGTAAATCAATTATCTCATCATCTGTTACCGAAAATGGTAGTTGCGTAACACCACAAAATGCAGATCCCATTTTCTCTAAAGCGTTCACTAAATAACCTTGGTCAAAACCTTGGAAAGAACCTGATACGATTGCACCACCTACAATATTATAAGTCGCTGTATCTTTTTGGTAATCTTCTACAACATAGCTGGGTGGTACATATCCTTGATTTTCTGTAATAGGAAAATCAAAATCAATAATGTGAAAGTGTGCATCAAAAATTCTCATCTTTCCGCCTCCTTTCTTTTAAGTTATCAAACGTTGAACATAAAGAAAATTTATGATTTTTTATGCAACACCATAAGTTTTTCTTATCAATTAAAATATAGGAGTCGTTAAAGTCTTGCAAAAAATTCCCTCCACAAATGTCGTGAGCCAAAATATAAATCCTTATAAGAAATACCTTAAAGTATTACTTCCAGATGTCATTAGCGCTATAAAACCTGCAACCATAATCCATATTGCAAAGCACAAATAATTGCTTATTCCCGCCGTATTCATTACAAAAATCTTACATTTCTCTTAGCTCTTTCTGATTTTGTGTTACCGTTCTTCACTTTACATCGCATCCTCGTTTTCAATATTACGAATACCTCGAAATGCAATTATTACTCCAACTGCTGCAAGCCCTATTTGTAGTGGAATGAAGGCCGCCAATGGAATTTCTGGGTTATAATAACAAGCAATTGCCACCACGAGTAGGGAAGAACAAATAGTGGCCGGAACAGAATGGTTACGCATCCCAAAATACAATGGAATTAAACTTATTCCTGTTGAGGCGATAGCAAAAGGAATCATGTTTATGACTTCACCTATAAACTGATTTGTAGTTAATGTAAATGGAACGATAGGAAAATAACTATTGATGATTGAAAATAGACCTGCAACAATGATATTAGACAACATCAAAGTAATTAACGTTATGAATGCTATCAGTGTCAGTTTACTAGCGATCAGTTTCTTACGACTAACAGGATAAGAGAACAAAATCAAAATTGTTTTATTTTTATATTCTTCAATGACTAGTTTCGCAATCAATACAGAGGCAAATACAATAAACGTTGCCCTCACGCTTACACCAATCAGTACATAAACATCTTGATACGTTGAAATGGGTATATCCCCCTCGCTCTGTGCAATGTAAATAACGAAACATACTATTGCTGTTAAAATGATATTCGCGATAATCGCACCTTTTACATACCAACCTAAGTTAAATTTCTTCATTTCCAGCTTTAGTAAATGCACCATAGCATCATCTCTCCTCTTCAGTTTTTAACCTATTGCATGACTTCAGCCCTCTGGATTCTAAAAAGCAATAGGTTTCACCTTTCTTCATACTACATAGTGACAACTAAAACGCCCCCCTTTCATGTACTATAATTGTACGAATCGATCATCTCTTTTTTCTTACTCATTCCTTACAAATTTATTAATTTCAAATCTCTCGTAGGATCATCTACAAAACCTGCACCCATATTTGGAATGCAGTTCAAATTAGTTTGTTGGCTTTTATTGTTATAATTCATCAACACAAAAAAGCTAGGCTCACAAAAAATTTGTGAATACCTAGCCTTCTTTATGCGTGTTCATTTATTAACCATGACATTACTTGTTTACCATATAATTCTTAATAAATTCTAAACTAATCGTGAAGTCCTTGATTTATACTATGTAGCGAAAGTAATTCCAAAAGACGACTCTTTAAACATCGCCACTTTCTTTCAGTTTGTTTGGTTTCAAACTGATTGTAAAACTAATCTGAATAAACATTAATAATATACCAATACAAACGATACTAACTAACTGCGAGTTTCCTGTAAACGCAGAATAATACATTAATCCAAATGATAAAAGTACTAAAGCCCAAATTGTAAATTGATATAAATTATAAAGTCCTTGGAACATGAGATGTTTTTGTCCATCGTCAAACTGATCTAATAGTTCTTTATTATAATTTTTTGATTGAGGATTAGGTAACGTAAATCCCGGGTTTGTAAGGTTGACAATTTTTTCACTAGGAAATGACTTGATTAATGCAAAAAACATCAGCACGATACTAGCCAAAACGACCTCTGGATATTCATCTCTAAATAATAAAAATCCGACTAATATCGCTATAAATGATAGACAACCTGCAATTTGTATATAGATAGTCATTGTATATGCTTTTCTTTCCAACTGAAACAAATGGAGGTCCTCTTGATCAAAATTAAGTTCCATATCCAATCCGATTTCTATTTTTCGCTTATGCAATTCGGCAATGATAAGTGCAACAAGGCTGATGAAATTTACAGTCATTAATACATTCGCTGCATCTGATAGATTGTTAAAATTTATAATCCATTTATAAACTCCATAAACAGCAACTGTAAAGTAAATCAATAACATTTTCATTACAATTCCTCCTCACTAAAAATAAAAATATTTTCTACTGGCTCTTGAAATACATGAGCAATCTTCACCGCAATTAGTAAAGATGGCATATATTCGTTTCTTTCAATCAAACTAACTGTTTGACGTGAAACTTTTGCTCTTTTTGCCAACTCAGTTTGATTTAATCCATCCCTTGCTCGCAATTCTTTGAGTCGATTTTTCATGTGATCACCTCAAATATATTGTAAATGATTCTTTTATTTTTGACAACGATGATAGTCAAAAATAAAAATATAATAGTCATTTCACAAAACATTTTCTATTTAAAAAACTTATGTTGTGAATTTAATAAACTTGATAGAATGTAAAAGACTAGGTACACATTATCAATGTGTGAACTTCACCCGAATTATTAAAAACAACTTTTCGAGTCAATTCACAAAATAATTGAATACCTAATCTTTTTTGTTTTTTATGCATTTTTGTAAATCCCAATATACGAATACTTAATAAAGAGCTTTGATAAATATTATTCACTCTTCATATGTTTGACTTCTTCGACCATACTTGAAAGCTTCATGAGCGTTTTCCAATTACGGACAGTTGCTGGAATCTCAAGTTTTTTTAGATTATTACCCAGTTTGGAATTTCGAATACTGTCATAGAATAAAAGATACACATCTCTTCCGTTTATGACACTAAGTTCTCTGTCGTTTGCAAAGGATAAAAACTTGTCACTATTGACCTTCGAAGGAGCTGTCGGCAATAATGCAACATGCAGACATTCACCTTTACATGATTGTTCCGCTTCTGTAATCTCCTTATCTGAAAAAGGGGGTTGACTAACAATCCGCTGTATTTCCTCTGCTGTCCGAATGACAACAACACTAGATATCCCAAAATCCTCTTTAATTTTATCGTGAATTTTCGTTTGCAAAGTCTCCTCAGTTTCGTCTGATTCAAAAAGGATGTTTCCACTTTGAATATATGTCTTCACATTTTGTAATCCTAATTGCTCCAGAGAACTTCTTAATTCTGCCATGATTATTTTATTGTGCCCGCCTACATTAATTCCTCTAAGTAATGCGATATAAATGGTCATACTATCCCGCCTCTCTTATTTCTTGAAAATTTCTACATCCTTATAGTGCTTCAAAGGCTTATCCTCTAGATAGTCCATAATCATCTCATTAAAAATATCTCGGCGCATCGTACTTAATGGATCGAATGCATCTTTGAATAGTGCTAACTTTGCATTTTGAAGATGGTTATAAATAGTTCGGGATCCTTTCCCTTCATCAACGCCCGTTACAACTTTCCCTGCACCACCCATTACAAGTGTAGGCGACTTTACTCGATGCAATTGATCCGTATGGGTTGGAAATGGTGCTTTTTTCATTGCAAGCAACATCTTCTTATCAATTGAAAAAGACTCCCTTAATATCCGCTGAGTATAAGGATCATCCTTATAGAACTTCATCATAATATTTATAATTATACGGTATGGAAGCAGACTAAATATAAAATTTGATATGGACAGCACCCAGCTAGCCGCAATAGTAGGCATCTCACTAAAACTATTAGAGATTACGAGCTTATCAACGTATGTTGGGTATTTTATCGCAAGCAATGTAGCCAATTGTCCACCTTGCGAAACACCGACTATATGAATTTTGCTAATCCCAAGAACATCTAAAAAACATTTGATATCCTCCACAATAATATGATGATCATATTTATTATTCGGGAATTCCTTTGTTGTATCACCATGTCCTCTATAATCGGGCATAAGCATTTGATAGCGTGAAGAGAATGCTTCAAATTGAGGCTCCCACATTTTCCATGATGCTCCGCTCCCGTGCAAAAACAAAACGGGCGTCCCTTGACCTCTAATTTCGTAATGGATAGTGATTCCGTTAGCATTAACTTTTGGCATAAGACTTCCTCCTACTTTGCATTGCGCTCTTTTCGCTCTTCCCACTGAACTAAAATTTGCTCCGTCTGTTGGATAACAAATTCAAAAAACTCGATACTCTCATCAATGGTTGATACAGCCTGTTCCTCTAGAACTAACTCCTTCGCTCTACGCAAATATTGGGCCATCATGGCACCTTGTGCAATGCTCGTATGCAAAGTCGATGCCCATGCGTCTGTATGCAATTGATAGAAATCTCGCTTGCTACCAAGAATCCCTACTTTACGAAATAAAGAAATTTGAACTCCCTGTCGAACGGACAATGATGCCATCCCTTTGCTAATTTGTAAATCGTTCACCATGTCATCGAGTGACTTTGGCGAACCCGATATCAACAAGTATCCCCATATCTTGCCAAGTGACCTTGCACCGCCTGATGACTCTATGTAAGCTTCAAAATCCTCTATTAATACCTTCTGCTCATCGTTTAATATAATATTATTCATATCGTACACCTCTTTGCAAGAGGCGATATATTGCACAGTAACATCTGACCTGACTTTTCGTTATCTCCGTACTCGGATTAACTGAGTAAAACTTACAAGCTACCAACACCAAAAAGAAAAGCACCCATCAAATGAGTGCCCTTACTATATTTCTTATCTATACGAATCATGAGTAGGTTGAAATAAGTCTTCTTCTGCATTTCTAACAACAGAAAAGTGTTCAACATTATAATGGCCATGAAGCGTGTTATTATGATGCTTTATTATTTGCTCAGCACTTAATACATCACTGTCCACTGTTGAATGCCCATCACCAACTAACGTGACATCCAAACCGTTAATTGTCGCTGTTCTAACTGCACTATCGATACAGTGTTGCGTTGAACAGCCCATAATCACAACATGTATAATCGCTTGAGACCTTATATCATTTAGAAGTCCTGTCCCATGAAAGCAATTTGTTGCAGTTTTATCGAATATCTTAGCTTCTTTTGGTACATTAATCCCATTATGAATTTCGAATCCTGGACTTTTTCCTTCAGCAACATCAAGATCCCTCACAAACACTATTGGAACATTGGATTCTCTTGCTTTTTCAATGACTATATTAATATTTCTAATAAGCTGTTCCTTATTATAAACAGCCCTTTCTTTCTCATTGCCATCCATTAATTCTTGTTGAGCATCGATAATTAGTAATGCTTGATTCAAATAACTGTCCCCTCTCTATTTGAGAAAACGCTATATAATCATTAGTTAGTCGTTTTCCCCTTTTTGTTTATCACGTTGACATAATTTTTGTTTGTCATAATACCTACCCCCTAAGCGAAATTGTCTTTAAATAATTTATTTTAAGACAACAAAACCTTATCACAATTTTCCATAATAAGAAACTTTATGTGATATGGAAGGTGCGTTGATTAACTATGTTTATCCATCATTATTCTCGGAATATTGTCAATCCAGCTGTACTCTTTTCATTCAATTTCCCTTCCTTCATTACTTTCTTATATTACATAGCGCTCGACGTAATTTTTCAAATACTAATAGTTTTTACACTCTCCTCAAATAGTTCAATTTCAAAACTTAACTAACACAAAAGATTGCCCACTATAAGTTCATTCATTTACGGAAGTATCTTTTTAAATACGGTGGGTAATCTAGGGTTAAGACGAGGAGTGAGATTTTGAACGTAAGTTATTCACAGATAGTTGTTGAAACCGTTATTACTTTTTTTGTGCTTCTTACACTTACAAGGTTTTTAGGTAAAAAACAGCTAAGTCACTTAACTTTCTTCAACTATGTAACTGGCATTACAATTGGTTCAATTGCAGCTAATATGGTTGTTTTGGATACAGGCAATTACACAAAAGAATTAACTAGCTTAATTGTATGGTGTTTGCTTAATACTATTATTGGTTACATTAGTCTTAAATCTGGAAAAATAAGAGTTATACTTGATGGTCAGCCAACAATTGTTATTAAAAAAGGGAAAATCGATAAAGAAGCTTTAGCAAAAACTAAAATTAATATCGATGATCTTACTATGATGATTAGACAGTATCAGGTTTTTTCAATTACAGAAATTGACTATGCTATCCTAGAACCAAATGGCATTCTTAGTATTCTTAAAAAGCCAGAATATCAAGGAACGCAGAAGATTGATTTAAAAATACTCCCACAAAGCCCAGCATTTATCCCTACTGAAATAATCGCAGACGGTAAATTACTAAAACGAAATTTATTAGAAATTGGAAAAAGTAAAGATTGGCTGAATAATGAATTAAAAAAAGCAAATATAAAATCAATAGATGAGGTTTTCTATGCAGAAATTCAACCTAACGGAGAAATGTTTATCCAAAAAAAATGATTAAGATGACTAAAATTTCAATGATTCCAACACTCAAAACTTGACAAAAAAAAATATTTATGTAATAATTTACTTTTTTTGATATTTATTTGTACAATAGGATTCTCCTGGCCAGGGGAATCCTATTTTTTTTGAAGGAGTGTATTTGCATGAACAAAGGTGAATCCAGTTTAACTTCATTAATCTCAGCATTTAGCAGAGCTTATCATAGCCAATTTGATAGCCCTAAAATTTTTGATGACTATCTAGCAAAAGATTTAATCACACAAAAAGAATTCAATGATATTCAAACAAATATGGTTCAAGGCATCCAATTTTTTAACAAAGAAATCGTAGAAATATTAAATGGAAATAGCGAAGAACTATTAAAATGGATTGTGCAAATTCAACTCTCCCCTACGCCATTGGCACGTGCAGCATATTGTGAAAAGGTTTTACTGAATGAAGTCATGTTAGGTTTACAACAATATGTCATACTCGGAGCAGGGTTAGATACGTTTTGCTTAAGACACCCGGAATTTGAAAACATTTTGGAAATCTTTGAAGTTGATCACCCTGCAACACAAGAATTTAAAAAGAAAAGATTAGACGAAGTTGATTTAAAGCTTCCTAGTAATGTACATTTCGTTTCGATGGATTTCACAAAAAAGTTTTCATATCAAAATCTTCTGGACAGCGGCTTTGACAATAAAAAAACGTTCTTTAGTCTACTAGGCGTTTCCTATTATTTAACGAAAGAGGAAACTTCAAGCTTGATTGAGCATTTGTTTGCAAATCTACCACCAGGAAGCTCCATAGTTATGGATTATGCAGATGAAAACTTATTTAAAGAACAAGGAATCTCTAATCGAGTGGACAACATGGTGAAAATGGCTACAGCGAGTGGTGAACCGATGAAATCGTGTTTTACTTATGAGGAAATGGAAATGATGTTAGAAAAATCAGGACTACTAATTTATGAGCATTTATCTCCAGCTAACATTAATGAGCTTTACTTTGACAATCGCAAAGATTATCTAACAGCCTTTGAAACGATTCATTACGTTCATGCTGTGAAAAAATGATAAAAGTTTGGAGGAATCCAATGAAGTTTTTTCAATTTTCTAAAGTAAATGGTAAAAACATCTCACAGTTTAATTCAAAATTTATTATGTCTCGCATTATTAACACCGAAGCATCAGCTAGTATCGGTTGCATGTATTTAGAAGAAAACGGTATTATAGGCTATCATCAAGCTGTTGTTCCTCAACTGCTCTTAATTATAGAAGGCGAAGGATTTGTAAGAAATGAACTGGAGCAATATTTCAAAGTCCAGCCTGGAGATGCAGTTTTTTGGGAAAAAGGTGAATGGCATGAAACTAAAACGACCAAAGGATTAACTGGAATCGTGATAGAATCTGAACAGTTAAATCCGTCAGCTTATATGCCTTTAAAATAAGTTACTACATTTTTAAACTATTTCTCAGGCAATTAACTATGCAAGAATAACATCGTATCATATGTTAGTAATGTAAGATGGTTTAGTCTTACACCTCCAAGCTTCGTTACTAAGGGTCACTTATAATAATAAGTGGCCCTCTATAAATTTACTGTTCAGGAAATAGTGTTTCTATATACTTTATTGACAAACTCCCAGTGGATTTCCATCAGGATCATAAAAGGTGAAAAATTTCGTCTCTCCTTCTCCATCTATTTCATTAACTTTTACATTCTTTTCAATTAACGATCGATAAGTTTCTTCAATGTCATGCGATATAAAATTAAAGAATTTGCCTACACCAAAATAATTGTCTGGGAAATTTAGTGGCGTATAATTTTTTGCTTTTACTAAACAAACAACTGTTTGAGATTCTTCATCAATTTTCATTACCGCTGCATCATCTTCTAAGTAAAGAAGTGAAAATCCTAGTTTCTCCTCATACCATTTAGCAGATAATTCGGGGTTTTTAATCGGAATAAATATTGCTTCTACTCCTTTCAATATGGGTTTACTCATATTTTTCCTCCTTGAGTTTTGCTTTAAAAGTAGGACTCAGGTCGCTCCACACATCAAATTTATTTCCGTCTATATCTTTAAAAACAAAATTTCTTCCCGCATGTCCCCTATTTTCAATTTCTCCAACTGTAATTCCTTTATCGATGAAATCTTTATGGGTAGTCTTTAATGCACTTAATCCATCAACCTCAAAGGTTATTTAAAAAACGCTCCTCTCCATAGCAATCAATGAAATTTGAGCTTTGATTACTCGTTGCTCTAACAAGAAAAAAACTTTGATTGGCAAAATTAAGAATAGCTTTATCATTATCTTGGTAACTGCATGTTGCTCCCAGATTATTTACATACCATTCATAGAATTGACCTTCAGGAAGCCCACTTCTTCAGAGCTGGGAGGAATGAAGTGCTTTTCTTTACAGAACGTATGTTTTTGTTGTATATTGTGAATAATCAAAAAATAAAGGAGTGACGGGTAATGACGAAATCGAAAAAAGATTGTTTTATTATAGAACAGAAGATAAATCAAAGATGTTGTACACAGGACATGGCAACACCATCTGTGGAGAGCTTTGTAACGCTTCTCTTAAGTATATAAGAACCCCGCTGCTTTAGCTGTGGGAGTAGTCAGTCATCCACTCACCCTCTCCAATTTCTTTAATGAATTATTCTATTTTCAGCTTTTATATCCGTTCTGGCCAATTTTACAATTTCGACGCTCCTTACAAAATGCCAAGTGGCGTTAACTGTAAAGTAGCGTTTTTCTACAAGGAAATGATAAATGTCAAAGTCATCCCAATAAGAAAAGTAAAGATTCTCCTCAAATGTCCACATATCTATACTAAATCTCACCTTTTTTGTAGATTAACTATATTAATAAAAAAATTGATTCTATATATTATAGAGAGAGAGAATTGTATAAGGACTTTAATATCCAATTGTATTTGATTCATAAAAATTTTTGAGGGATATTGCTGTCGGAGATAAAATATATTCTTTAGTATGGAGGAATTTTGAAATATGGAACAAAAACAATTAACCAAATTGCGACCTAAAGGTTTTTTTCAGTGGCTATTAACAGGCTTTTCAGTAGTACTAACACTTCTTACTGCCATGATTGCATATGCCATTTTTAATACAACTAATATTCTTAGTGTAGTTGGTTTCCTTGGAACGCTCGCATTGTACACTCCATGGTTTTTAGTAATACTAACATTTTTTATCATAGTGTTAGTAATACTTGCTTCATGGAAGAAAGCTAAAATCGCTCAATTCATTTCGATTTCATTATTGTTAATAAATGCATTTTTAATTATAGAGCCAATAATAGAAATGGAGAACTATGCTAAAAAAGAAAATGTTCAAGTTTCACTTTATTCTCACTTTTTTAACAACAAAACAGAAATATCATCAACGTTTACAAAAGATATCGTATATGGAAAAACTACAGATGGTGTTGAGTTAAAGCTTGATATGTGGCCCGCCAATGAAAAATTGAAAAACACACGTACCCCCGCTGTTATAAAGGTACATGGAGGCGGATGGGTTGATGGTAGTAAAGCGAGTACCCCTTTTTGGAATCAATGGTTAAGTGAATTAGGATTTACTGTTTTTGATATAGACTATCGCATGCCTCCTCAAGCAGGATGGAAAGATGAAGTAGCTGATGTGAAATCAGCAATAGGATGGGTAGTAGAACATGCGGATACTTACAAAATTGATCCTGAAAAAATTAACTTAATGGGTGATTCAGCAGGTGGAAATCTAGCTATGCTTGCTGCTTATAGTATGGGAGACACAACTTTACCACCGTCCATCGATGTACCTTCAGTACGTATTAATACCGTGATTAACTTTTACGGACCGTCAGATATGACAAAATTTCATGAGAATAACCCTAGTCCAGGCTATGTGCAAAATGTTATGAAAGAGTACATTAGGGGCACACCTTCACAATTTCCTGATCGTTATCAAAAGCTTTCTCCTATCAACTATATTGGAGAACACACACCACCTACCATTATGTTTTTAGGAACGAGCGATAGTCTTGTCCCAACAGAACAAGCTACAATATTGGACAGGGAACTTTCAATGAATAATGTTTCTCATGAGATCTATTATCTTCCGAAAGCTGAACATGTTTATGATGGAGTACCAGGTAATTTGAATACCCAAATTACTTACGAGAAGCTCAAGGTATTCCTTCAGAAATATAACAAATAAAATGATACGCAAAAAAATAGTAGATCAGTTGATTTTCAAAAGCCCCCTTTCGAATATAAAGCCTGAGTGGACTTATACACCACCAAGTTGTTGTGCATACTAGCTCACATTACAAAATGACCAGACCCACTTTTGAGTTCTGGTCATTTAATTTATTACCTTTACAATTATTGATCACTATACTTGAAGGTTTTTAAGGAAATAATTAGTGTCAAAGCTAGGCATCCTATTAAGAGGAGTAAAGATTCCCCCCATGTACTAAAATTATTTAGGAATGCGGCTTTTATGCCATTCAAAAACCATTCAAATGGATTCACTAGACTTATATATTGGATAAAATTTGGCGCTTTTTCCATTGTAAAAAATGCATTACTACAAAGCAGCATTGGTATCATCAGTACATTCGCAGTCATACTCAAATGCCCTTCATTTTTCACGAGACTTGAAATAAAAAAGCTTAAAAATACAAAACTTAATGAAGCTATTAGAATAATTGGTGTCATATAAAAGAGAACATTAAAGGAAAATTTCAATTGATTGATAACTAAAGCAAATAAAAGCACTATATATGACAGGATAATAGCTATGACAGACCATGAACTCGAAACACTGACGATATATTTCCACAAAGGCATAGGTGTTGCGTGAAGTAAATTATAAACACCTCGTTTTCGTTGAGACAACGCTATAAAAGCAGTAGTCATAAATGAATAAAAAAATACACTAACAGCAATGATTCCTTCTACATAATCTCCTGAATAGCTCGGTAAAAAAATTCTTAACGCAATAATAGCGGCGAATGGCATTAAAATTGACCAAAATAGTAAATACATATCTTTCATGCTAGATTTTAAATTTAATAAAAAAACAGTTTTCATCCTCTTGCTCCTCACTTTGTTAATTCAAAAAATAAATCCTCTAAATTTTGAGTTTGGTATTGCGCTATTAATCCATCAGGTGAACCATTTGCCATTATTTTTCCGTGATGCATAATCAAAATTCTGTCAGCTACATTCATAACCTCCAACATATCATGAGAAGAAAATAACACGGCAACTCCACTTTCTTTTAATCGCTTAATGATATGTTGAATTTCCTTTTGCCCCCGCGGATCTAATCCTGCAGAAGGCTCATCCAAAATGACTAGCTTTGGATTATGCAAAGTAGTCACGATAATGGCTAAGCGTTTTTGCTGTCCTAATGACAGTTTGATGGCAGGCGTTTTTTTAACATGTAGTAAATCAAAGGCTGCGAGCTTGTCATCAATCATCTTATCCGTTAATGAAATCCCATAAAATGCAGCAAATAATTTCATATTATCTTCTACGGAATAACCTTCGAAAAATGGTGTTGATTGAAGTTGCGTACCTATCTCCTTTTTGTAATCAGAAGTCCAATATTCAATTGTTCCACTGTCTGGGGGAACAATTCCAAGGAGCATACTGATAGTAGTCGTTTTCCCAGCACCATTCGAGCCAATTAAAGCTACTATCTCACCTTCTTTAATATCAACATTTATACAATCAACGACACATCTTGCCTTATAATTTTTCGTTAATTGATTAGCACTAAGTAGCCTTTTCATATTTTCTCTCCTCGTATCAATTTTGCCTCGGCATAATTGCGTTCGGAATCGGCTTTGTACTTGCAAAAAACACCTTTCCGATCCCGTAACCCGCCAGAGGCTTTAATTTCTTTCAGCAAATGTTTTTGTAGCGAAAGCGAAGCGTCAGCTACAGATGTTTTTTGTAGCGAAAGTGAAGCGTCAGCTACAGATGTTTTTTGTAGCGAAAGTGAAGCGTCAGCTACAGATGTCCAAATACCCGTCCGAAATGATTCAACATTGGATATTCAACGTTGACTATATAGCTATTTTTTAACTCCCTCATTCGAGAGAGTCATTTTTTTTCATAATTTCAATAGCTTGATTGACAAACCTTGATTGTACTTTTACAATTTCTAGCATATTATCAAATGCTAGTTGTGTTAACGCTGGTATTTCACCTTGCATAGCAATCAGCTTTGCCTCATAACCAGCATTTATAGCCTTTTCTTCTTGTTCTAAAATCTTTTTTTGCTTTTCTAATGCTTCAATAGCTCTATCATTTGGTAATTTAAATGCAAATGATACGCCTGAATACAAAGTTGTAGGATAAACTACAGAAGATTTTTCAAGGGCCTCGATAACCAATTCTTGTTCATGTGCCCTACCCTTTTCAGTAATTTGGTAAATTGCTTTTTGCCTATGACCCGTAGATTCAATACTAGCCACCTCTATATAGCCATCTTTTTCAAGCTTCTTTAGGGCATTGTAGATAGAGCCTATTAGCACACCACCCCATCGTTCAGCATCACTCAATTCAAGCATTACTTTAATATCATAGCCAGTCATTGGTTTAAACCCCAACATAGCAAGAACTAATAACCTTGTCATAATAATCACCTTTTTATATTCAACGTTGAATAAATTGACTATAACGATTCTTCATTTTTTTGTCAATAGGCTTTTACAGACTAAATTAAAATTTTGTAAAAAACAAAATACATCATAATAAAGTTTTTTATGATAGAATAAAAGATATTGCACCATCAAAGGGCATGTTTCAATTCTCGCTGTAGCAAATTTATTTGCTACAGCTTTTTATATTTACGAAGGAAAATAGCCAAACACATTAATGAATTTTATTTCCAGGCGTGTTGATTAGGAAAAAATAGGTTTATTATTGATCGATGCAAGGGTTTTTCTTGTTGCTATTTTGTGTCGAGCCCTAAAACAGAATCGCTAAAGCTACTTTCGTTCGTTTTATAGGGATACTTTGAAGATTTATCGAAACAAAATCGCTCTTTATCGAAACTATTTGGGCTTTTATCGAAACCAAATCTCATTTTATTGAAACTATTTGGGCTTTTATCGAAACCAAGCTCTTTCTATCAAAGAAATCAACCACATGTTATGATGAAGAGTTTGTAGCGTAGGGCTACTCGACGCTCGCTCGCAGGAAGCCTTGCTCTGTGTGAAAGCGAAGCGACAGCAATAAAGCGAGTAGCCCGTAGCGGAGATCAGCCCCTTCTAATTTAATTAGGATGGATAAAAATGGTTAATCAACACACCTGTTTTATTTCAATACTAATTCAGGAATTTACTATGATTAGGTAAAGCAATCTGCTCAAATTCAGTTGTTAGCTTATACAAATTTTTTGTAAGTTCTTCTCCCTTCATTGGTAATCCGTGTCCAGTAACAGCGACTGAAGGTTTTAGTGCTTCTAATTTTTTTACGGAATCCCAAGCAGCCTGCCAATCCGTCGTAAAATATCGTGGCGGCCCACTAATTTCCTTTTTTTGTAACAACACTTTATAGAGCGATTCTTGTTTAACCGTAACAAATGCATCTCCGACAATTAACGCTCGATCTTCATCACGAAATAAAGATATATGCCCTGGCGTATGACCCGGAGTATGAATCCAACGAAAACCTTGCATAAAAGGAATACTACCATCGGCCGGGAGCACCTCAACATTGTTCCCTAAGTTAATAGCTTCATTCGGGAAAATTGATGACACTTTTGCTAATAAGCCACCATTTACAATTGGATCAGGTTCAGGATAATTTTTTTTACCCGTTAAATAAGGTAATTCTAAAGGATGGGCATAAACCGGCATACCCCAGTGTTCAATTAAATCAATTATCGCCCCAACATGATCAAAGTGACCATGAGTCAAAATTAATGCTTGAGGACGACTAGTTGATCCAAACCTCTTCTCTGCTATTGAAATAATGTTATGCGCACTTTTTGGCATACCAGCATCCACTAAAACAAATTCACTTTTATGAGGATTACCGTAAAGCACAATATTAACAATTTGAATCGTATGCTGGTATAAATCAGGTAATACTTCAATACCATCTCCGCTCCAAATTGAAGTTGCTGGAATATATTTAAAGTCGCTACCATAGTTCATATCTTCATGCACGGAAAACCCTTCTTCCTCATTAAATTGTAGACAATCATATTTTTCCTTTATACAGTAAAAATAATGCAAGAAAAAAATGGATTATAATTCAAAATAACTAGCGACTTTGTTAGCTAACTTCCGCTTCATGTCCCCTTTCAATCGCCCTTGCAAAAGCCTCTTCCCCAATCGACACATGTCATCTTTACCATAGGCAATAAGTAATAAAATAGTCATATTGTATATTGTTACCTACAAATGTATAATTTTACTATCCTTCACTAAAAGTGAGTGATTATGATTTAAACTGCGCCAAATAAAAAATATGGAGAGGAACGTGAAAGCTTGGAGACCCTTATGTATATTCTAGGAATTATTGTAGCGATTGTATTTTTAATTATTGTAGGTTTAATTACAGCAAGCAAACGAATTACGAAACAAAATAAAAAAATGCGAGTAGAGATGGAGATGGCTAACCCATTATCGAAGGAGAAACAGCATTTGCTTGCCTACGGTGCCAATCTCGCTCTTTACCGCTCTGAGTCTCCACGGATACTGCAGATGAACGTAGATCATGAAACTTTGAAAGAAGGCCTTTCTTCATACTGGGACATTAGTAATTCAGAGGAGGCTGTGCAAACTCTGGAATGGCTGCTATCGGAAGGGCACCGTACGAATTTTGATGAGCTTCTTCTGGCGCTGAAAACTGGACAATCTTTTACAGAGGAGGAAGTGGGTAAATCGCAGGAATGCTATAAATCCGCTCAAGAAGCGATGATAAAGAAGCTTTCCTTTATGAAATCCGATTTTGACCAGGTGAACACTATTGCTGCTTGGGATTTTGAACGAGCTGTAAATATTGCAAGATGGAGCTACATACTTGGTTATTTAACCGAAGAACAGGCATGGAGCTATATTGATAGAGCAGCTGATGCGGCTAGTCCTTTCTTCCAATCCTGGAAGGACTATTTTATTTCATTTGCATTTGGCCGTGCCATTGCTTACGAGGGTGACATTTACGATATCATTTGGAACGGGAAAGAATTGCTGGAAGAAAAGGATTCAATTTGGAATGAATTTAGCATTAAGCTACCCGTAGCAGGAAGCCGATAATTTAGCATTGGACAAGTTTTATACAGTAAGAAAAAATGGAATATGATAAAAACTATTAGAAAAAACCTGCTAGATTTTAGCGACTTCCTTAGCTAAAATCTAGCAGGTTTATTATTTACGAACGGCTTCAAATGTTATCAAAGAATGCTCTTTTGAAGGCTTCTTGTTATAAATGTATTCAGCGGAGCAAGTAATATCAGAAAAACCTATGCTCGATAATATGTGCTGGAATTCTTCTATCCCGTACCATCTTATCGGAAATCTTTGTAATTCTGTATCTATTAATTTCCCATTTCTCCATTTTTCATATTTTAAAATGGTTAGCGTATATTGATCGACCCAGTTCATTTCAACGGATTTTCGTTCTAAAGCAATTCCTTCCTCTTTGGAAATCTCATAGTAGGATGAAGTAATCTCCCCTGTTCGCCAGTCTGTAGGTAAAAGCAAGTCTACAATTAGGCGACCTCCAGGTATTAAATGATTATACATACATGTTAATGTATCCATCGCATCTTTAGTATTCTCTATTAAACAAAACGAACCTGTCGGCATAACAATCGCTTCATATTTTGAGTCTAATGAAAAATTGCTCAAGTTACCTTCATATAAATTCGGCTTGAATCCTCTTTCTTTACAGTAGTTCCGGCATAAATCTAACATTTCAGGCGAGTAGTCGATTCCCTCAACATTATATCCGTTTTCAAGTAAAGGAATTAAGAAACGTCCAGAGCCAACTCCTGCTTCAAGTACTCTTCCCTTAGCTCCTTTTAATCGTTCAAGATAATATTCAATATCCCCGCCAATAGAATATCCTACTGGTTTTGTTAAATCATAAAGTTCTGTACATAAAGGACCGTAATAACTATACATTTCAATTTTCCTCCGATTTCGCGCAGAAGAATCTTTTAATTTCTCACTTAATTCTCCCACACCTTAAATTTGTTTGATGGAAAAATAGAGTTGACTATCATTATTAATCACTTACTTTCAGGTTCATCACCATAGCGTGTGGTTGATTTCCGTTCCGACTAGGCGCTTTGTTGCTGTCGCTTCGCTTTCGCACAGAGCAAAGCTTCCAGGGGGCGTCCGATGAGCCGCTTCACTCGCTCTGCTCGCTCCAGGGTCTCATCTGTGACGCTAATCCCCTAGGAGTCGCCCAGCCTCCACTCCAATCAACCAATATACAGTAAATATATTTAAAAAAATGTCATCCACTACTTTTGGTAAAATATAGTAATATTATACATTTCTAAACAACATAACTCAACATATTTATTACTCCACTAAAGCGAGGAGGTGATTTCCATTCTGACTGGACGCTGTACTAGGGGCGTCCAATGAGTCACTAATCCCAAAAGAGTAACATAGTCTTTACTTAAATAAACTTATACACATTACCAAATTTCCGGAAATCAACCTTCTTATAATCATGGATTGATTTTTTTAAGAGCCCCTTCCTAAAAAAAGATTTGTTTTCAATCATTTCTACAATATAATGTACGAATTAGCACAAATTATCAAAAAAAACTTATATTTTAGCTATAACATTAAAAAGAGAAAGGGGCTATGGTATGGATTATTTTGAAAGAATTCAAAACTCTATTGAATATATTGAAGAGCATTTTCAGAATGAACTATCAATTGCAGAAGTATCATCAAAATCCTATTTTTCAGCTTTTCATTTCCAAAGACTTTTTCAAGCAATTACTGGATTTTCGGTTCAACAATATATTAGAAATAGAAGGCTTTCCGAAGCTGCACAATTATTAGTAACAACCACAAAAAACATATTAGAAATCGCGATGACGTATCAATACGGTTCCCATGAAGCATTTACACGAGCCTTTATTAATCACTTTGGGATAACTCCCGCGCAATACCGAAAAGTAAAAAAGCCAATTCCCCTTCAAACCAAAATAAATTTTTTGGATTATAAAATGAAAGGGAAATTGATGATGAACAAGCCTGAAATCGTTCACCTCCAGAAAAAGCTTATTACTGGATATGTATACAAAACTACTTTATTGGACGAAAAGTATTTTGTAGATATTCCTGAATTTTATTTTGATTTTGGTAAAAATCAGTATTATGAGCGGATCTCCAATAAAGTTACACCCAATATGGCTTATGGGATCACCACTAATTTTCAAGAGGATGGACATTTTTCCTTTATCGTAGGCGAAGAAGTACAGATAAATAATATTTCTTTAGGTGGCAGCTTCGTCAATACAGAGATCCCCGAAGGAAAATATGCGGAGTTTAAAATTGATGGGACTTCTGAATCCGTTCAAAATACAAGACGTTATATTTACGGAGTTTGGCTGCCAAATTCGAATTACAAAAGAAATAGCGGCCCTGATTTTGAGATTACTGATGTAGTAAATTCTAAATTTCCAAACGATATGAAAATGAAAATTTACATTCCGATAAAGTGAAACTTCATTCAGAGGGAGATTTTTTTATCCCTCAAAGAATAATAAAGCCTTCACGTCCTGTGAAAAAGCTTGTGTGAACAACATCCTGGTGCAGTCGCTTCGCTTTCGCACAGAAAACATCTTGTTGCTGTCGCTTCGCTTTCGCATTTTGTTGCCCCTAACCAATGGGACGTTTGCTGGCAGTTATATACTTATAAAAAATGAGGAGAGAATACAATGAATCTAGAAAAAGTGTTTGCAGAGTTCCCATTATTAAGCTCAGAAAATCTAGTGCTGAAAAAAATTGAGGATGCACATTTACAGGAAGTATTTTCAATCTATGATAATGACAAAGTATTTGAATATTGTGGGATTATCCCTAAACACAATATCCAAACTGTGGGTAAAATGATTGGGCATTTTGATAGGGATTATCAGAAGAAAAGCCGAGTTAAATGGGGCATTTTCCTAAAGTCTCAAAGTGATACATTGGTTGGCATTATAGAAGCAATGGATTTTAATCAAAAAGTGAATATGGTGACGATTGGTTACTTTTTAGCAGAGGATTATTGGGGTAAAGGTATTGCAACTGAAGCCGTTAAAATTCTCGTAAAATTTTTATTTGAGGAAGTTAATGTCAATCGCATACAAGCGGATGTTATGCCATTAAATGAAACATCCAAAAAGGTTCTCCTTAAAAACGGATTTTTAAAAGAAGGACTTTTAAGACAAGCTACGTTATGGTCTGGTAAAGGAGTAGTGGATTTAGAAATATACGGATTGCTAAAAGAAGAGTACAAAGTGAAATAAATAATTTTCCTTAAAGATTGTGTGTTCTATTCTTTAATTTTTTGAAACGCTCTTTCGATATGATTGTATGCTTTTATGATTTCCCCCTCTCTTTGCAATAATAAAGGGCCTTTGTTGATAAGGTCATAAAATGATACGTATAAAATTAGGTTTTTGTAAATAGACATATTACCCATTCACCTTGGTTTTTCAACATAGACTAATCATTTGGATTGCCCGAGCTGCAGTGCATACTCCTGGAAATAGGAGAAACGGCTATGCTAGTAATCATTGACTCTGAAAAAATCGAAGCCATTCGTAATAATACCCCTTCAGGCTAATAATAAGCAAACAAAGTTAACACTCTAGGCTCTTCCAATCTGGAAGTAGCCTTTTTGGAATGAAGTGACTTAGCTTCTATTGCACATTTAAAAAGACTACATTTCTATAGCCATATTTATAACTGTAATTTACCAAGTTTCTCCTGATAACAAATTGACCATTTCGTCAAAAGTGCATACACACCTAATTTTTGCTAACATCATTTATGAGATAATAAAATTAATACATAATATCAACACGCCGAAAGAGTGATTCTATTGAACAATGAGTATAAACTTATCAACTCGCAATACCGTAACATGCGAATAGCTTATTTCATAGTTATTGTTATCACCATTTCACTCGGCTTAGCTTCTAGAAAATGGAGTACCCTACTCCCGTCATTTGTAGCGCAAAACGCAGGGGACATACTATGGGCGATGATGGTCTATTTCGGATTTCGATTGTTGCTAGTGCGTCAGAGCACCGTCACAGCCATTTTGCTCAGTTTTTTGTTTAGCTTCGGCATTGAATTTAGTCAATTGTACCAGGAAGACTGGATTAATCAGATTCGTGGTACATCACTCGGGGCTTTGATCTTGGGCAAAGGGTTTCTTGTAGAGGATTTGGTTCGATATACAGTAGGGATCATGATTGCTACTGTATTAGATAAGCTGGCACTTAAGTTCACTCTTCGAAGTTAAATCAACAATTTAATTTTAGAATAAAAAATGCTCATCAACATAACGTGTGGTTGATTTCCGTTCCGACTGTGCGCTTTGTTGCTGACGCTTCGCTTTCGCGCAGAGCAAAGCTTCCTTGGGGCGTTCGATGAGCCGCTAATCCCCAAGGAGTCACCCAGCTGGAACGAAGATAAACCTATATACATTTGGATACGTTTTAGCAAATAAATCCACAACTTTTAGTGATGAGCCATAAAAAAGCTACTCGGACTATTTATTTTAAACAATTTTAAACAATTGCCCCGCCAGTTAAAAATTATAGTTGATTACCATGAAATACTTTTAATATAAAATCAAGTTCTGGTACTTGTAATTTATGATACGATTCTAAAAAAGAAGTGTTATCATAAGTTGCTTCTTCCAATTTAATTTCAATTGTTTCATTCGTAAATGCTATAATTGCATAAGGTGCTGTTGATTTATCGTTACAACCAAGGGAACCTGGATTCAAGTATATCGTTTTATTCCCTATAAAATAATGAGTGGAATGATGGTGTCCAAAACAAATCAATTTTTCATTGTTACCTTCAAATAATTTTTCTAGGTTTTCATTACTTGGGGTAACAATTGAACTAAATGGATCCTTACTAATATGTTCATTTTTGTAATTGTTTTTAATTTGGTAATGAGTAAATAAAATTGAATGTCCTTCTATATTTTCTTTAATTGTACGGTTTAATTTTTCTAACTTAGGAATAAATGATTCATCCAGTCTATCTAAAATCCATTGATGGTGTTCTTTTGTGTGAGCATGACTTTTGGGATATTCTTGACCTTTTGCTAAGGCTAAGATTGCTTCATCGTGATTACCAGTTATTATTAAAATATCATTTCTAGAGAAAAGCATTTGTAAAACTTCATTAGAGTCAGGACCAATTCCAATCATGTCTCCCAAACAATATATACGTTCAATGTCTTTTCTGCTATCTATATCAGAAAGAACGGCATTTAATGCTGATGCATTGCCGTGTATATCTGTAACTATTGCTATTCGCATAATTAGTTTCCCCATTTCAAAAATTTACTATATATTCTCCTTTACCCATCAAGATTCCTTCTCCACACGTTAGCCATCCATTTAGCGAAAAAAATGAAAGATCACTAAATTCTTTCGTGGGAGTTCAATAGTTAATTGCTATTCAAACAATGAAACTTTTGGTTCTATTCCATAACAATGAACAAGCATTGAGTTTAATTGCCCTCTGTGGTGATAAACGTGAGCTAGAATCTCTAATAACCATTCATATCGTGAGTATGTTACACCCCAATAAGAAGTAATTTTCTCATGAAGTTCAACTTCTGTATAATTCATAAATTTATCTTCTAATAATTGATAATTTTTTATCAATGCATCTTTCATCTCATTTGGACTCTTATATGAAACACTTAAATAAAATTTATTCATCTTATCTTGAGATGCACCATCTGAAATAAGTGAATCAGCTTTACAAATAACGGCAATATGTTCTAACAGTTCTCCTATGGAATATTTGCCAGGTGTAGGTCTCTTTTGCAAGTCATGTTCTGCTAACTTTTCTATCATCTCAATAATTGTCGTTAAAGCGAATTTAATTTGATGTAATGCGCTTTTACAATATATATTCATCTTATCCTCCTTAATTTTAAAACTCTATTCAACTAATCTATGTTATTAACTTAATAAACGAATAATCAGATGCTCCTTTATAGCGTAACATATTTTAAAATATTTGTTCGGAGAAGTGTGTATTGTCAATAGGTCTTTATATTCCCTTGTTTTTTGAATGCGCTTTGTATATCATTGAAACTTTTGATGTTTTCCCGGAAGCTTTACGAATGAAAATTGGATTATTTTGATTAAATAACACGGCTGATAAAAGAAGGTGAACATATTACATTTAACTCCTTAGCCAACAGCATACCGCCCTTTCTAAAAGTCAAAAACACCTTTATAATTCTAGGTAAGGTAAATTAGTACAATGAACGAGGAGGTATTTCAAGAAGAAATGTTGCAGATATCCATTTTGAAATGTTCTATAAAGAGCACCAAGAAAATACTTCTAATATTTCAATCAACATTTGACACCATTGTCCATAAAAAAGGAAATATGGAAAACGCAGATTTAAACTTTGATAGCTTATCCTTATACTTAGAACATAAATTTCCCGACAGATTAAATTCGGACAATAGCACTGATATTTCAGATTTATTGGAAAGTCTAATTTCTCATGGCTATTCAATGATTCAAACACTTGATGAGCAGATAGATAAAGGATTATTAGCTTTTTATGCATATGAAGAGGACGCTTATGATGAAAAATATTTTTCAAAAACTGGTGTCGTAAGAAGTATTCTATGCATGTTAAATAAAAAATTTGAAAAGCATATATTCCCACTAAGTAAAAAGAATGAGGATAAGTATGCTCCGTACCGACATTTAATAAATAATGACTGATTAATTAGCGTACTAGTAAAAGGGCCTTGAATTAACAAGCCCTTTTCATTTGTAGGAGTCCCCAGTCGGAACGAAGAGCAATTAAAATACAGGGCATATATTTAAAAAAATGTCATCCACAACTTTTGGTGATGAGCCAAATAATTATAAAATTAAAAGCAGAAAAGGCTCTTTGTCCTTTTCTGCTTACTGTGTATCTATATCCCAATCTCTATTATACTGATCAAGACTTTCTATCATATTCTTAATCACCTTTAAGGCACAAGGCTACTTCCCAAAAGTATCCTTGCCAGGTAAGGTATCATCAAGTTTTTGCCACCACATCATTTCTCACTGACGTTCAATATTCTGACTTATAGCTTATCAGATTCCACTCCGTATTTATTGAAGATTGCATTGTATTTATTTTCAAAAATAGACCATCGCTGTTCCGTTCCGTACTTTTCCTGCAATGCCTTCAAATAATTTTTAGCCGCTGCTACTTCATTGGATTGTAATAAAAAATGAAAGCTCTCCTCGCCCAGATGTAAAAATGAACCTAAAGTGTAATAATCAACAATGGATCTTGCACTAGTCATAGTATCAAAGAAATGAATAACCTCTTCTAATCCACTTAGCAGCGTTTTTCTTAATTCATCCATATTCGTATCAGGAGTGATTGAAAATCGATCTGGTACAGACTTCACAATTTCCCCAATTCTTGCTCTGAAGTGACACTCTGCTTCTTTTGGTGCTGTCAGAATCTCTCTCGATTGTAACTGTGCCAACTCAGCCGCATAAATACCGCAGTTCACATAAAACATTACATTGTCCGCTGAATTGCCAGAGGATTTTTGGAAATTGAACATGTAGATGAGGCTATCTGTTACCTTATAGAAATTCAAACTCTTCTTTGCGAAGCCACACTTGGAAAGGAACGGTTTTACGTCCTGCTTAATCAAATCACTATAGAGCTGTTGCAACATGATACCTCCTAGAAGAATACTAAAGATTTTTTGTTTCAAATACGTATTTGCTAAGACTTTCGAAGATATTTTCTATACTAGAATAGTCTTTTTGCAAATATCTTTTTTACAAATTCAGTTTTAAAATTAGTATATTCATTAATATTTGGTGAGTTATTTTGTCGTAAATAATCTTCTTTAATATTGGCATACGCCTTTTTTTCAACCTCATGCTCATTTAAATAATCTCTGAAAAAGATAAGGTTTGTCCACAATTCCTCTTTAAAACTTACTGCATGAATAAAATGTGTTTTCACCTCAAATTTTTCATTTGTAAATTTTGCAAATACTACTTCATTTGTTCTCTCTACACGTAGTCGATAAAAACCAATTTTTCGAAGATTCTTTTCCATTTCCTTATCGATTTTATGAAGATCATCGACACCTAATAGAATATCAATAATTGGCTTTGCACTTATCTTCTCAATTGCAGTACTTCCAATATGCTCTATACGATTACCATCAATTTCTAAAACAGATTGTATTTCTTGCTTCACATTTAAAAATTCATTATTCCATTCTGAATCAAATGGTACAATTCTTACTTCATTATTTTTTAATCCAAGTTTTATAATGATTTCCCCCTTTGTGTCACCGATCTTACCTAGCATTAAAAACTTGTTAAATTAACTTTAAATGGAAAATCGCTAGAGAAATATATTACTTCCCTAGCGATTTTATTTTTAGTATGCCTGCCTACACAGCGTCACTAACTGCTATCATTCTTTTCTATTCATTCATCCAGTTGATTAATTCTCTATCAAAAGTATCTGGTTCTTCAAACATTGGATTATGGCCACTTTGTTCAAAAATGACTTT
Organism: Lysinibacillus sp. G4S2; assembly: GCF_030348505.1. NCBI lineage: Bacteria > Bacillati > Bacillota > Bacilli > Caryophanales > Bacillaceae > Lysinibacillus > Lysinibacillus sp. G4S2. Next base: position 2,973,052 of record NZ_JAUCFJ010000002.1, read on the forward strand.
CTTCACATTTTCATATGAATGATCAATTGAATTCCAGAGTGAAACAGGAGCTACTAAATAATCATACCGACCTAATCCTAAAAAAATCGGTTTATCGAAATGAGCCATTGATTGGATTAGATTTCGTTCAGCAAATACTATCCCCCAAAGGTAATCAATAACTTCCATATTAGTATATACGCCATCCCACATAGAAGCAGCATCGAATGTATAATCATAAAAACTATGCGCTCCCATGCGAATACACATATGCACAAACCGTCTTTCAGGATCATTGTTAATATCATTTTCTAAGAAAGCAATATCATGTTCAAATTGCTTTTTTCTCTCAGCACTGGCAGTCTCAGTAAAAAAGGAAAAACTTAGATTTTGTCTGTCTTGACTGTTTGTTGGTGCAGAATTTAATAAAATGACCTTTTGAACAAACTGAGGATATTTTTTAGCATAGGCCAAAGCCATAAATGCATGTCCAGAATGTCCTAAGATGATAATATCTTCAAGCTTGAGCATTTGTCTTGCAGTTTCGATATCGTCTACAATTTTATCTAAAGTATAATCTTCTTTCTTTAAATTGTATGGAGGCTTCACAAAACCTCTATGATCTAAGAAGATAAATTGAAAATGTTTATATAAATTTTCCGAGAACAAGCGCGGATAATATACACTACTACCCACTACCAATATCGGCTTACCTTGTCCCTTCACACAATATTTTAAATCAAATCCTTCACTAAAGATGCTTTGATAATTATTCATCATAATAGTCCTCTTTTCTTTTTTATATAGAAGAGCTATCGTAAGTGCTCTTCTCATTATCACTCCCTTTCTTTTTCACATTCCCGTGTTTTCTCCATAGAACGCTCAAGCATTCTCACTCACCTCAATTAATATTTTCTATGATATTTAAAGTTATAGTTAAAGTAGAATTCTAAAAAAAGTACTTATTTGGCTCATCACCATTACGTGTGGCATATGTTTTAACAAATGTCATCCACATTTTTTGGTGATGTCCCCTTATTTTCCAAGTATACAATGCTTCAAATAAAGAGGTTTGTCTGTCTGGTGCTTAATACTTTGATTTTTCTGTTTTGGGACCGTATAAAGCTTTTGTTAATTGGCGAACTTGTTCTGTTAACACTTCTATTTGTTTCAATGATTGATCCAAATTCTTTGTCAGTTCATTATTTTGCTGATTTGAATGAGCCCATTATTGCTCAAGTATTTGAATGAATCGTTCATTTTGGTTAGAAGATAGGTTACCCACTGTATTCACCACATTTCGTTCAGTATAAGTCATGGATGATTATACCACTTTGGTGAATAGATTTTAAAGACACCTTTTTCTGATTTCGCAATTGCCTTTGGCTGCTGAAGTGATAATCCTTCCAACAGCAAACGAAGCTCCTGTTGTGAAAGATTACGCACTTCCTTTTCATCTTTTGGCCATTGCAGTTTACCGTTATCTAATCGTTTATAAAGCTTTGCTAAGCCATCTCCATCAAAATACAAACATTTACGCCAAAAGCAAATGAGCTAAGCAATTACAGATTGCTTAGCTCATTTTTCATTGCATACTTTCAAGTTTTTGAAATTTAGTTAGTGTCCAAAACCTCTTAAATGTTGCTTTTTGGACACCATCTTCAGTCACTACATTGATTGATTTTACTGATGATCCGGAATAATCACTGCCCGGCCACGCATTCCTCCATGATGAAGCTTCTCATAGGCTTCCGTAATCTGACTGAACGGGAATACATCAATTTCACTCTTGATAAGACCAGCTTCAGCCATAGCGAAAACCTCCTGTACATCGGCTATGGTCCCCCCTTGGAAGTTGAAAACCTCCCCGTCCTGCGGTAGGTTGCCTATCCACGGCTTTTTGAAGGTCCCGCCGCCAGCTCCTACCAGACCATATGAACCGCCTTTTCGTAGCGAAGCAAGACCTGCTTCAATCGTCGCATCAAATCCGGCGAAGTCAAGTACCGCGGCAGCACCGTGGCAGCCAGTCAGTGTACGGATCTCGCTTGCCGTTGATTCCGTAACGCCAATCAACGTCTCGTGCGCTCCGTATTCCCGGGCCAAGTCAAGACGTGAAGGATTCATGTCCACGGCAATAATCCTTGCAGCCGTCATTTGCTTCAAGAATTGGATTGCAAAGCTCCCAAGACCTCCGGCGCCGATAACAACAACACTTGAACCAGGTGTCAGACGCGTAAGCACTCTTTTAACGGCATGATACGACGTTGCCCCGGCGTCAGTTAGCGGTCCTGCTTGCAAAGGATCAAGCTTATTCAGCTTGATGATAAATCGGGAGGATTTCACCAACACGTACTCGGCAAGACCGCCATCTCTACCGTATCCCCTACCGGCTGCACTTTCAATACAGTTGTTGTCCTCTCCCCGAATGCAATACTCGCACACCCCACAGGAATTAGGAGATACAAGCGCTAAAGGTTCGCCGATCGCCAGATTCTCCACGCCGTCTCCCAGCTTTTCTATCCATCCGCCTGTTTCATGGCCTAATGTGAACGGCAGCTGCCAGCCCAAGTATTCAGCCGTTTCCTTAGGAATAGCCTGCATATTAAAATCAGAATGACATAAACCGTTCCCCGCAACTTTCACCAAAATTTCACCTTGCCCCGGTTCTGGCACCTCTACTTCTCGAACTTGCGGCGGTTGTTGCCATTCAACAATTTGATACGCTTTCATAGTTCTTTTCATTTCAATATGCCTCCTTTTTGTAGTTCTAAAATTCCCTATTATCAATTTTACACTCCAGTTCCGATGATCAAGATATCAGTAATACTATGAATAACGATATATCCCCTTTTGTAAATGTAGCACTTTTTTGGCTTTTTATAACTTGTAGAATAGCAGTACAAATGTATAATCAAAATATACAGAATTATATGTAAAAAATTAAGGATTAAATTAGTGAGATTATATAGATAAACTACAAAAAGGAATTAGTGTAGATTTAATTTAATGCTTGAATCATATTTTTCAGCAACCTTTTCTAAAATAGTTGCGGGGCGAGCATGAATTCCTGTTTCTTCAATAACTTGCTATTGTTTTTCAATCATAATTTTTCCCTGCTCCTTTTCTTTTTATTTCACAAGAAAGAGGCTGGCTTTAACGCCAATAATATTAACCAACATCGTACTCCACTTCGATAACACTATTGTCGAGTGGAGGCAAACCTTAGGAAAATACAGAAATTTAAAAGGCGGAATGAAATGGATAAGCGGTTACAACACATCATCAAATTAAGAGAAAACGGTCAATTGGAAGAAGCAAATGAATTAATGGTAGCACTTGTTAAAGAAGAGCCTGAAAATGGATACTATCACTATCAAAGTGCATGGACTTATGATTCATTAGGAAAAGAAAAAGAAGCTGTCCCCCACTATGAAAAAGCCATTCAATTAGGGCTTAAACCAAAAATTTTAGTAGAAGCTTATTTAGGATTAGGTAGCACCTATCGTACATTAGGGAAATATGATCAGGCACAACGTATTTTTGAACAAGCAATAAGCGAGTTTCCAGAAGCTGAACATTTAAAGGTTTTTTATGCTATGACGCTCTATAATCTTGCTGAACATTCAAAGGCTATGGAAACTTTATTAAATACAGTAATTCACACTACTACAGATGAAGGAATAAAAAATTACAGCAAAGCCATTAAGTTTTACAGTGATAAGCTAGATCAAACGTGGGAATAGCACCAAAAACGCATAAAAGATCAGGCTCCAATTTGCGAACCTGATCTTTTGTCTTTTGAAAATACTTTGAGTTTATCGATAAATTTAGGATTCCTCTCGATAAAACAAGTAAAGAAAGCCTTCGTTAACTCAACTGTATAGAGATTCTCTTTTTCCTAAGTAATTCACTTAAATCATTATCATTCTGTCTATGTATTTTAGTTATTTATGCTATGAACATTTCGTTATGACAGAATCTATGATAAAATAAGAACATGCATTCCCTCTCTCTTGATTTTCTTCACGGGAATATTTTGTTAGAAAAATAAATTGGGTGCGAGAATGTATCTTAGAATATAATATTTAATGTCGGATAATCTGTGGTTATAATAAAAGTAAAACGGCTGCTAGTAAAAGCAACCGTCTTTTTATCGTTTTATAGTTCCTTGGAAGCTTGCTGAATGAGTGCAGCTACCATTTTATCCATTTGTGCAAAACGATCGTCTTTTGTTTGACCATTCACATATCGATAATAGATTTGTTGACATATTACCGCTAATTTAAAGTAAGCAAATTTTATATAATAATCGATAGTTGAAACATCTCGCCCACTTTTCTCTGCATATCGGTTAATGAATTCCTGACGTGTATAAAATCCTGGTAAAGTCGTTACTGGTGGCTTTCCAAATGCATATTGAAGCATTTTTGGATCGTCCGCATGCATCCAATAGCTCATGGCCACGCCCAAATCTGCTAATGGATCCCCTACAGTCGTCATCTCCAAATCAAAAAGTCCGATCATTTCAGCATAATCACTAGAAAACATGGCGTTATTAAGCTTGTAATCATAATGTATAATAGTAGCTTCATGATTAGCAGGTAGATGATCCTTTAACCACGTTGTCAACGTTGCTACTTCAGGAAGCTCTGCTGTTTTCGCATTGTCATAGCGCTCAATCCAGCCATGTACTTGGCGTTCCATAAATCCATCTGGCTTCACCATGTCCTTTAACTTCGTTTCCTTATAGGGTATTGCATGGAGAGCAACTAGTGAATCAACCATTTTTTCCGAAATAAGTCGTGCTAATTCTTCCGTATTTTCAGTACCAGGTGGAAAATGAGTGTCAAGTACAATTCCTTTTTTGCGTTCCATTAGGAAGAAATCACTGCCGATAATGTCTCGATCATCAACATACACATAAGGTTTCGGCACAGCAGATAAAAATGGATGTAATGCAGATAAAATGGTAAACTCACGTTTCATATCATGCGCTTTTTTGGCGACTGGTCCATGTGGAGGTCGACGAAGAACCACTTCAAATTCACCTATTTTTAGGCAATAAGTCAAATTTGAATGTCCAGCACTAAACTGTGAAATTTCTAGCTTCCCCTCTGGTAACTCAGGAAATTGGTTCTTTAAAAATGACTGTAATTTCACTTCATCAATACGCTCACTTGCCCTTACTTGTATCGTATCCATCGAACCCCTCCTCTAAATGATTGAACTCATACCGCCATCAACAACGATGACATCCCCTGTCACATAATCTGAGGCAGCCGCTGCTAAAAATAACGCAACACCTTTTAGGTCATTTTCAGATCCTAAACGTTTCAATGGCGTGACCCCCATTAAATAATCTTGTCCACGCTCAATTAAGACTTTTGACATTTTTGTTGGGAAAAATCCTGGTGCAATCGCATTCACATTGACACCATATGGCCCCCATTTTACGGCTAAATCTTTTGTTAAAGTGATGACTGCACCTTTACTTGCGTTATATCCAATTGTATCCATGAAATCAGGCAATGTACCACCAAGCCCTGCAATCGAAGCGATATTGATAATTTTCCCACTCTTTTGTTCGAGCATTATTTTGCCAACAGCTTGGCTCATTAAGAATGTACCATTTACGTTAACATCGAAGACTTTTTGCCAAGCCTCATATGGCATTTCAACAGCAGGAGTACCCCAAGACGCCCCGCTGTTGTTGACTAAAATATCAATTTTCCCAAATGTTTCAATCGTTTTTGACACTACATTTGCTATATCCTCAGGCTTTGTAACATCACAAGCAATGGCCAATGTCTGTACACCTATTTTCGCTAGTTCTGAAGCTACCTCTTCACATGCTTCCACTTTTCGTGAGCACAGTACAACATTAGCGCCAGCCTCTGCAAAGCCTTGTGCAATTTGTGCTCCAAGACCACGTCCGCCTCCTGTTACAATGGCCGTTTTCCCCTTTAAGCTAAATAAGTCTAATACCGTCATTTCACCAGCTCCTCTTGTTTTTTGGTATGCTTTTTTAGCTCTAACTTGGCAACCGTGTTACGATGAACCTCATCCGGTCCATCTGCTAGGCGCAATGTTCGAGAATTTGCCCACTGTGCAGCAAGCGTAGTATCAGGTCCTACACCGGCAGCGCCAAATGCTTGAATCGCTCGGTCAATAACTCTTAATGCCATATTCGGCGCTACCACTTTAATCATCGCAATTTCTGCCTTTGCCTCTTTATTACCTACAGTATCCATCATATACGCTGCCTTTAGCGTTAACAGTCTTGCTTGTTCAATATCAATCCGCGACTCCGCAATACGCTCACGCATCACACCTTGGTCTGCTAACAGTCGATGGAAAGCGTGTCTCTCCTGTACACGCACACACATTTCCTCTAATGCCCGTTCAGCGGCACCAATAAGACGCATACAATGATGGATACGACCTGGTCCTAATCGACCTTGGGCAATCGCAAAGCCCTTGCCCTCTCCCCACAATATATTTTCAACAGGTACTTTAACGTTCGTAAACGTCACCTCACCGTGTCCTTCTGGGGCGTGATCATAGCCAAATACAGAAAGTTTACGTTCTATTTTTACTCCAGGAGTATCCATCGGCACTAAAATCATCGACTGCTGCTCATGGATTGGTGCTGAAGAACCTTTATGTTTCCCCATAAAAATAGCGATTTTACAGCGAGGATCTCCAGCTCCTGTTGTCCACCACTTATGGCCATTTAAAATATAATGATCGCCATCACGTTCAATACTAGCTTCGATATTTGTTGCATCACTAGACGCGACTGCGGGCTCAGTCATCGCAAAGCAGGAACGTATTTCCCCTCGTAATAACGGTTCTAGCCACTGCTTTTTCTGCTGTTCTGAACCATAACGCACAAGCACCTCCATATTCCCTGTATCTGGTGCATTACAATTAAACACTTCAGGGGCAAGTAAAGAACGTCCCATTATTTCACATAAAGGTGCATACTCTAAATTCGTCAAACCCGCACCATATTCACTATCTGGCAAAAATAAATTCCATAAGCCCGTTTCTTTTGCCTTGAGCTTTAATTCCTCCATAATCGGCGGAATCGCTCCCCAACGATTCTCCATTGCCTCTACCTGTGCAGCATACACGGCCTCATTTGGATAAATGTATTGCTCCATAAAATTTGTCAGCTTCTCTTGCAGTTCCACTACTTTTTCGTTATAAGAAAAATTCATTAAAAAGCCCCCTTTGTTTGAACATCAACAAAAATGAATGAATGCTCATTTTCAGTTCTTACAGTAAATGCTACCGCTATATTACTTGTAAATCAACGTCTATTAAATGAAAATTTGAATTATAGAGAAAATTCATACTTTAGATAGTGTTTCGAGCAGATAAAAAATCACATTACGATAAAAAACAAGTCGAAACACTATTTTGTCATAATGTGTGGTAGATTTCCGTTCCGACTTATATAAATGGCATACTTTTTAACAAACGTCATCCACAACTGTTGCATGAAGGTAGATGTCGATATTTTTCGAAAGTTGGTGGATAAATTATAAAAGTTGGGTGATAAATCGAAAAAGTTGGTCGATAAACAATCAAAAGTTCTCGACAAATCTCAAAACTTCAGCAGAAAAAGCAAGAAGTGAAGTCACTACAATCATCATTAAATAGCCGAACATTGAACGGTTAGCGAAATCTTTGTACATTGAAAATAAACAAAAGGAAAACAGTATAAACAGACTAGTTTGTCACCATTCTTGTATATGACAACCGAAGACCATGATAGGTAGAGTTTATTGGAAACGAACAACTTTCTACAATCATTATTGTTATAGTTCGATTTTTAACATAATCAATTAACAACCATGCTCGTTAAAACTCCCCATATTCTAAAGCGTTTTACCGATCTTCATAATATCAGTAATCAATTGACGAATGGCAAAAGGGAGATGGCGATTTTTTAAGTACACCACATACACATTGCGTCGTAAATTAGGACAATCTATTTCTTTCTGTACAATCGTTTTCGCAGTAGGGCCTTTTAAATAATTTTCAGGTAGAATGGTAATTCCTAAGTTTTCACGAACGAGAGACACTGCCGTTTCAAAACGTTCGATTTCGAACTGGATATTAATGTTTTTTTCAGCCTTTTCAAATGCATCTAAAATGTCACGTCTCGTTTGAAAGCCCTCAGTACCAATAATAAAAGGCTCATTACTTAAATCAGCAATCGTCAGTTTATCCTTCTTTGCTAATGGGTGATCTAATGGTAAAACGGCTACAAGTCGCTCTTCATATAAGTTCTTCACTTCAAGATCTTCATCATCCATTATTTGATTTGTAATAATTAAGTGTGTTTTATAGCTTTTGAGCGATTTTTTGACACGCTTACTTCCTAGAATATCTACTAGATGAATCATCATTTGTGGATATGCCTTTTTATATTCTGTAATGACTTTTGGTAGCCAATGCTTAATCGATTCCATAACGCCAATCGTTATTTCGCTTGTGCCATGTACAATCACCTCATCCATTTCAATTTTAAGAACTTCCATGTTTTTCAATATAACTTTAGCTCGTTCATATAAAAGCTCACCTGCTTCTGTTAATTGAAGATTTCTCGTATTCCTTTCAAGTAAAGGTGATCCAATTTCTTGCTCTAATTTCTTAATCGCATTACTTAAGGAAGGCTGAGATATATGTAGTTTTTCTGCTGCCTTTGAGAAGTTCATTTGGTCCGTAACTGCTATAAAATATTGTAATTGTTTAAAATCCAAAGCATCCTACCCCCTATTTATAGTTAAAAGCTATAGATTAATATCAATTATATATTAGTAATTATAATTATGTGAATATATAATAAATTCATGACAATATTAACACTACAATAATATTGGAAACGGAGATGATATAGCTATGTATACAATGACAGATCAAAAACAATGGAAAGGCCGTATAGATTCAACTACAAATTTAAGTAGCTTTCGTTTACATCAAAAAGTGAAAAGAATTCCTATTAATGATGTAAGCGCTTCAGATGATCAGCATGCCGGAATTGTTGGCTTTATTTGTGAAGAGGGTGTCCGTCGTAATCAAGGACGTGTAGGAGCAGCAAGTGCACCTAATGCTCTGCGTGAAGCATTATCTAGCTTACCTTGGACATTTCACGATGAGCAGCAAATTATAGATGTCGGTAACGTTATTTGTCTGAACCACGCATTAGAAGAAGCGCAGCGTGAACTCGGTGAAATTGTCAAAACAATGCTAAATAAAAAATTACAATGTGTCGTGCTAGGTGGAGGACATGAAACCCTATACGGACATTATTTAGGCGTTCGCGCTGCATTACCTAAGGATGCGAAAATTGGGATAGTCAATATCGATGCTCATTTTGATTTACGACCTTATGATGAACAACCATCTTCTGGTACAATGTTCCGTCAGATTTTAGAGCAGGACCCACATGCAGATTACTTTGTTCTAGGCATACAACGATACGGCAATACAAAAGAGCTATTTGAAAAGGCCGATGAATTGCACGTCAACTATGTGTTAGAAGAAAATATGACGGCAGCAAATAAAGCGCAAATCATGCACGATCTTCAACAATTTATGGATAATCATGATTATGTTCTCTTAACGCTATGTATGGATGTGGTAAACGCTGCATTCGCACCGGGTGTTAGTGCTCCATCACCGTTTGGACTAGATCCAACGACTGTCCGTTCAATACTTCAAAAAGTAACTTCGCATCCACATACACATTCTTTTGATATTTGTGAGGTAAATCCTTCACTTGATGAGAACGGACGGACAGTTAAATTAGGTGCTTATTTTGTTTATGAAGCACTTAATAACTTACTTAGGAGGCAAGGTTCATGATTGAATTCAATCAAATCACAACAATATTTTTGGCAGTAGCTCTATTCGCATTGGGTAGCTGGCTCATAAATAAAATAAGTTTTTTAAAACGTTTTTGTATTCCAGCACCTGTAGTTGGCGGCTTACTATTCGCCGCCTTGGCAACTATTTTAAAGACAACTGGCGTATTAGAAATTTCGCTTGATACGTCATTACAAAGCTTATTTATGATCACTTTCTTCACAACAATTGGCTTAGGCGCAAGCTTTAAACTTGTGAAGCTTGGTGGGAAATTATTAATTATTTATTGGTTGGCTTGTGGTTTCCTTGCCTTAATGCAAAATGTTATCGGTGTATCACTTGCGTCTCTAATGGGGATTCACCCATTAATCGGAATGATGGCTGGTGCTGTTTCTATGGAAGGTGGTCATGGTGCTGCCGCGGCATTTGGACAAACATTAGAAGACTTAGGTATTTCTTCAGCCATGACAATTGGTGCAGCTGCGGCTACATGTGGCTTAGTTGCTGGTGGCTTAATCGGTGGTCCTATTGTAAAATACTTAGTTGGTAAATATAATCTAACGCCTGATGAACAAGAAGCTGAAGAAGTTGATTTTGAAAATAAACATGAACAAATTACATCCGATTCATTCTTTACACAAGTATTATTAATAACGTTCTGTATGGCGGTAGGTACATATGTTGGAACATTATTCTCAGAAGCTACTGGCTTTGTATTACCTAGCTATGTCGGTGCAATGTTTGTAGCTGTGCTAGTGCGCAATATTATGGATAAAGTAAAACCTGAAGCGATTAACATGAAAAGCATTTCTTTAATTGGCGATGTTACTTTAGGTATCTTCCTTTCAATGGCACTCATGAGTATTAAATTATGGGAAATTGCTGATTTAGCACTTCCACTATTCATCATTGTTTTCGCACAAGTATTCTTTATTGTTCTATTTAGTATCTTTGTATTGTTTAAATTACTTGGAAAAAATTACGATGCTGCGGTTATGGTCGCTGGTTTTGCCGGACACGGTTTAGGGGCAACACCAAATGCAATGGCCAATATGTCAGCCGTTGTCCACCGTTTCGGTCCATCTAAAAAAGCATTTCTCGTTGTGCCAATTGTAGGAGCGTTTTTGATCGACGTATTCGGTATTCCTATTATTATTACGACTATCAATTTATTTAAATAATGAAAGTGCCGTGCAATCGACAGTTGCACGGCACTTTTTAATAGCTTATAGATTATTGTAATATTTCACTAACAGTTACAAATTCATAGCCTTGTTTTTGCAAATAAAGAATAACATTTTCCAGACCATTTGCTGTTGATTGATGAATATCATGCATTAAAATAATGCTTCCATCTTTCACAGACGATTTCACATACGATAAAATTTTATCTGCATTGCGATGCTTCCAATCAAGTGTATCTATCGACCATAAAATGGAAGGCATAGTAATAACTGAACGAACTTTATCACTCGTTGCCCCATATGGTGGACGGAAAACTGTTGGATATTGACCGATTGCTTTATATATAGCATCGCTAGTTTTATTAACCTCTTGTTTAACATTTGCTGTCGATAAGTTTGTTAACTTCGAATGATTCCAAGTATGATTGCCTATTTCATGGCCAGCCTCATAAATTTGCTCTACCAATGCTGGATTTCTCGAGACATTTGTCCCAACCATAAAAAATGTAGCCTTTGCATCATATTTCTTTAAAATCGCTAAAACTTGTGGGGTTACTTTTGCATCTGGCCCATCATCAAACGTTAAAGCCACACGCTTCTTCTGCCCTTTCGCTGCTGGTACACCTTTATTATATACTTTATTATCAAGTATTTGGATATTTGCTAGCTCAGAAGCTTTCACATAACCCTTTTGGTCGCCTGCTTCTACATAAGCCCAACCTGCAATCGTTGTAAAGTGCTGAACGCTCGTTTTATTGGCAAGCGTACCAACGACCTCGCCACTTGGGCTAGCTGTTACACGAAGTACAGCACCATTTACCGCATTTACTCGTTTCTTTGTTGCAACAGCTTTCTTTAAAGAATTCGTAGCAACATAGCCTGTTTCTTGACCATATTGGACAAAAGACCAACCTCCAGGTGCTGATCCATAAACAAAAATAAGAGTGTTTTCATTAAGCTGTCCTGTTTTTTGTGCACTTGGACTAGGATATGTAAATAAAGTTGTGCCACCTTTTTTCGTCACTACATATTTTTCGGACGTTAGGCTTTTTAATGCGGCCGTTTCTACGTATCCCTCTAGCTGTTGAACCTTTATTTTAGTCCATTCCTGATTTACAGGTGTAGCGGTTACATAACTCCCTTTTGCTACTTGACCAATTCCGGCACTTTCTACGGAAGGTTCTACATAAACTGTCGTGTCTTTTACTACTGATTGAATAACGGTTGTTCCCTCAGCATTTGCTGAGGCAAAATCTACAAACACAAAGCTGATTAAAAATGTCAAAAATATAGCATAGGGTAAAAGCTTTTTCATTGTTCAACACCGCCCTTATCATTACTGAAGTCTTTTTTCATATGTTTTCTCTGAAAAAATCTAAGATTCGACTTTAATTATAAATTAATAGACTATACCAGAAAATAGTAGGATTCAACTAGTTTTTAAGAATAAAAATTTCTTTATTAGCGTTTTTTGGTAGCTAAGATCAACGGCATATTGTTGAAATGTTTACTGAAGCTTTTCTAAAAAATTTTTCTTTTTTCTTTGTTATTTCAATAAATACATGCAACACCTCCCCTCTTACATCAAAATGATCGATTGTATCCCCAAGCGTGAATACATTGTTAGCTATTTTATCGACATCCAAATGATTCCCAACACTTGTGCCGATCAAAGGCTCCCAAAACGCCTTCTCTTTTTTGGGTGTATGAAGTCACCCTATTCATAAGACGATTGAAACGGTTAAAAAAGTTATTTATTTTTTCGTATTTTTTTCATTCATAATGCGTCATACGCTGTATATGCATCTTCAATATGGAGTGGTGGTGTCCAAGCTTGCCCATTCGCATTTGTCGTAACGAAAATATATTGTTCACCATCTTTTTCGATAATAGAGGCTAAGCATAGGCCTGCTTCAGGTGTGTAGCCCGTTTTTCCACCCAATAATGCACCTTCCCCATTTGGTAATTTTGACAAAAGTGAGCTTGATATTGTTAGCTCATTCGGTACATGAGTTGTATAGCTTTTAGAAGTCAATATTTGATAAAATGTAGGATTTTCAATAGCGTAACGAAATAACTTACTAATATCACGGACACTGGAGACATGATCGTCATCATGTAATCCACTGGCATTCACAAAATGCGTATCGTCCATCCCGAGTTCATGCGCTTTATTATTCATTAACGTCACAAATGCCTCTTCACTACCCGCAATGGCATTTGCAATTGTTCCTGTAGCATCTGCCCCAGAGGCAAGCAATGTACCATATAATAAATCCTCAATCGTCACAAAATCTCCTGCCTGAAAGCCAGCCATGGATGCATTTTGAGCAGTAAATTTAGAAATCATTTGCGGTTCAACAATTGTTTGCTTCTGTAGATCAGGACTCATCTCAATGGCAACAATCGCTGTCATGATCTTCGTTAATGATGCAGGATAAATAATGGCATCTGCATTTTTTTCGTACAATACATCTCCATTTTTATTCAGTAACAAAGCATTTTTGCTATGTAACGAAGATAGGTCTATTTGCGAATGTTGCGTTGTGTTATTTGTATAATAAAAAAAGAATGCAGCCACACATATACAACAAAATACGACAAATTTCTTCATAAAAAAACGCCTCCCACACATTATAATAGGAGACATTTCTGAATATTCCTGTAGGAGATTGATGAAGAAATTCTTAAGAATTGATTTTTTTCATTCATAAAAATCATCGAAATTTGAACAAATTCTTGTAATTTTTTTATTCGCTAATTTAAAAAATACATCCTGAGATACTTCTAGCTTCAGTGCATCTTCCTTTTTTAGATCAGCATAAATGCCACGTAAGATGCGACCTGTTAGACCGTGGGAAATAACAATAACTTTCGGTATATGTTGAATGTCTTCTAGCCAAGCACTTAGTCTGCTCACTACCAAGTCATAAGCTTCTCCATTAGGAGCATTAAAATACCAATTATACACGTCTGTGTTATGCAAAAGGTTTGGCCAAGAACTTTCAATTTCTTTCGTTGTTAATCCTGCCCATTGCCCCACAGCAACCTCGGTTAAGCGATCTTCTTTTTCAATATTCTTCAAATCAAATCCAATTGTTTCACAAATGATTTCAGTACTTTGCATTGCCCTTCCTAATGGGCTCGACACAATTTTCCATTCGTTAGGATCCCCAATCAAACTTCTCAGCATTACAGCATTTTGTTGTACTTGATGTATGCCAGCTTCTGTTAATGGAGAATCGAGCTCTCCTTGGTATCGTCCTTGTGTGTTAAATTCAGTTTCACCATGACGAAGTAAGTAAATCGTTTGGTTCTTCAATATTGTTTCCCCCTATAATTTCTCCCTAGTTATGACTAATATTAATACAATAGAATAATATAGACAATTCCAAAGAATAAACATAATGGACTGTAAAACCAAGTATCGTATCTAGCAAACTGTGAGTGTTTTATTTTTTTAAAAAATCCAACATACTTAAAATCGCCGACTGCCCGAATAATGAAAACGAAAGCACAGACAACACTTCCGATTTTAGATAAACCATTTGCTTGATAACCTTGCAAATACCCTCCTTGAACAACAAGAACGACACTCGCCATGAAAATAAGAATAGCAACTAACAATGTCCCCCATTTTCTAGGAGTAAAAGCAGGTTTATGCTCTCCCTCTCTTACTGGGATAGCAGCTGCAGAACCCCAACGACCTCCAAAAGCCCAATAAATATGCAACAAACTGATAAACCACAGAAGTCCTACAGCTACTAATATTACAAATAATTTCATTTACTCGCCCCCAATGTAGTAATTCAAACAAAACATACACAAGCGTATGTTTATAGTAAAAATGTTGTCCCTTCAGGCTTTATAACCTTATTAGGGACATTAATTATCGAATAATCAATTATGCCTCGGCACGATGGTTTTTGTGCGAAAGCGCAGTGCTAACGTAACGACAGCAACACGATGTTTTTTGTGCGAAAGCGAAGCGACAGCAACACGATGTTTTTTCCACAGGACGTGGCATTTTTAGACTAAGTTCCTCTATTTCAACGGATGTTTGGACTCCCGCTGAAAGAAGTTAAAAGCTCAACCATTTTTTCAATTTCAAAATTAGGATTTGCTTCAAATCTTGTCATCCATCCTACATACGTTAAATAGGCAAGTCTCGCTCGATCCATTGATTCCGGCTCGTCTATGCCCATTTTTTGATACAATTTTGCAACACAAGAAATTCTCTGTTCTTCAATATCTACTAAACGCGTTGCCACAACAGGATCATATTTAGCCCAAGTATAAATGCCAATTTCCATTTTTTTATCTCGATTAAAACTAATTTGTAATAGCTGTTCTAATGAGGCATCTTCTTGTTCCATACTTTGTACAATCAGCTTTGTTGCATGCATTTCCCAATAGTCGAGCATAGAATCTAACAGCTCTTGATGGTCACGAAAATAGTGATAGAAGCTCCCTTTGCTTATTTTTAGCAATCGAGCAAGTGCTTCAATGCGAACTTTATGTATTCCTTCATCAGCTAATTGTTGTAATCCTGCTTTTATCCAATCTTCTCTCGTTAATTGCATGTCATCTCTCCAGTAAAATACGGCACCGTATGTTTTATGTTAGATTACAATTAATTTCATTTTTTGTCAATTATTCAGCTCATCACCAAAACGTGTGGTTGATTTCCGTTCCGGCTGGGCGCTTTCCTGGGGGCGTCCGATGAGCCGCTTCACTCGCTTTGCTCGCTCCAGGGTCTCACCTGTGACGCTGATCCCCAAGGAGTCGCCCAGCCTCCACTCCAATCAACAATATACAGGGCATATATTTTAAAAAATGTCATCCACAACTTTTGGTGCTGGGCTTCAATTATTCATTCGGATTATTTTTATGAACTTTGATATTGTTGTTAATCGTTACATTAATCGTTATCACCCTTGGTAAAATACAAGCACATACTAAAATTATTGACACAAATTTTTTCATTATTATTCTTCCTCTTTTCCTATTTCTTTGTGGGAAAAGCCAAGGTTTTTAGGTTACCTTGGCCATGGTTCCCAACAACTAAAATGTATTATCAAATAGATTTTCTGCTATGCCTAGTAAAATATCTTCTTCTGCAAATTCCATTAATTCATCTTTCGTAATATTCTCCTGTTGAATGAGACGGTTGGATTGAATCGTCACAAGCTTTTCAAATAAATTTCGAATATAACGACCGTTTGAGAAATTTAGAATTGATTCAACTGGAATTTGATGCAATTGGACCTTCATATGGTGTGCAAATGCTTCACCATATTGATAATCATTATTTTTACATAGCATGGCGAAAATATCATAAAGCTCATCCGTGCTAAAATTATCGAATTTTACAAAATGATTGAAGCGTGACTTAAACCCTGGATTGGCTAATAAAAATTCCTCCATGAGCTCTGTATAACCAGCGACAATGATAACTAAATCATCACGTAAATCTTCCATCGCCTTTAATAGACTATCAATCGCTTCTTTTCCAAATGCGTCTTGTTTATCATTGATTAATGCATAGGCTTCATCAATAAAGAGTACGCCACCTTTTGCTTTATTCACAACTTCCTGAACCTTTAAAGCCGTCTGACCCACATATCCTGCTACTAAGCCCGCACGATCTGTTTCCACAAAATGCCCGCTTGAAAGTACACCAAGATGCTTATATAGTTGGCCTATTATACGGGCAACGGTCGTTTTTCCTGTACCTGGATTCCCAGAGAACACAAGATGATATGTTATCGGGAAGCTTGTTAAGCCATGATCGACACGTAAGCTTTGAATTTTAATAAAGTTAATGAGATTATGTAATTCCTTTTTGGCATTAGGAAGCCCTACAAGTCCATCTAGCTGCTTCTGTAATTTTTCAATCTCTCGCTCAATTTCTGGTGTTATTCGTAAACGTTCACCATTGATAAATTCACCACTATAAATAATTTTCCCTTCTTCATTAAAATAGTCTCCCCGACCATGCTTTTCACCATTTACAAGTTCCCCGATATAAGAAGCCTGTCCATTAGCGTAATAAAGAGTTCCATGTCCTGTCATAGCATCCTCTTTAAATTGACCCTCCGCTTCGATAACGCCTTGTCTGGAATAGACTTTTCCTTTTCCGTGCTTCAAATCCTCAAAGAAATAGCCTTCATACTGAAGTGTTGTTAAACCATTTGCAAGTTCCTTAGCACTTGGCGACTTTGGAGCATCATAAAGCTTTCCTGCACCTTGCATATGATTCCATATAAAATCACCTTCATATTGTAAAAAACCACTTGGATAATATTGTTTTCCCTTTCCTTTCTTCATGCCATGGACAAAATCACCCTCATATAGCGGCTGATTTAAATGTGAATACTGTGCACGAAGCTCTTTAAACGGGGCAATAACATCATCCTCATAATACAAAATTCCGTAACCTTCCATTAAATCATTGCGAAAATGCCCCTCATAATAGACCTTACCACCTTTGTATAAAATACCATTTCCTTGTTTTTTATTTTGAATAAATTCGCCCTGATAAATCATTTGTCCTTTTAAATACATGATGCCGTTACCTTGCTTCATATGATTGGCGAATTCACCCTCAAATAACAATTCACCTTCCTGATCAAATAACGTCCCCTTTCCATCATAAATGTCATGTCCAAAGTCGTTCTTCTTTACACCGCCACGATACATTAATATACCATTTGGATAAAATATCTCTTTTTCTTCATAATTATGTGTCATTTAATTGCCATCCTTTATCATTTCAGTATATGCTCAATTATAGCGTGGAAAATAATACATATGTGCGAATTTTTAGAATTTAAGGAGTTTAACATGAAAAAAAGATATAAAGTATTAATCGCTATCCTATTACCTCTTATCATTTTATTTATTTCAACAATGCTACTAACTCGCGATTCAACTTTTGACGAAGAGGTTATTGAACGACTTGATATCAAGCAAATTAAAGAAATTGAAGTAATTCGAGCTTCTGATGAAAAAACAATCACTATTACAGATGCGAATAAAATCAATCAAATTATGAAAAATTTAGATGACCAACCACTTCGCAAAGTATATTTTGCCAATTCGGATTATGATGAGGCTTATTGGTTAACATTGCATATTAATGATAATCGTGAAGTTGGCTTACGTTTGGATGACGAAAAGCATTTATTTGTTTATTTATATGAGGAAAGCTATATGAAAGATTATGACCTTTTAGGGGATTTTAATATGACCTTTATTGAGGAACTTTTTTATGAAATATAAATACCATGCCAATGGTAAAAATCCGCTTATAGTCTACGCGGATTTTTACCACTTACATACGTAACCTTCTAGCATATTAAACGTTTATATAGCGATAATTTTGCTGCATCGATTGAATCGTGTCAATGATCTCTTCTCGAAGCTCAATTGGCTCTAACACCTCTATGTTTGCCCCTTGGCTCAGTAGCCACATTTTAATACCACGTCCAAAAACCTCTGCTTCAAATAAACATTGCCCATCTTTATTGGATATTATTTTTGCAGTTGGTAAACGATCTAATACAGCCTGCGGAGATGCTCCTTTAAATATAAATTTTATACGCATCAGCTCGCCAGCATGCATAAACTGGATACGTTTACGAAACTCACCTTCTTGAAAACGCTCGGCATATGGTATTTGAAACTTTTTATCTAGCTCAAGAAAATGTTGTATACGGTCGACTCTATAGACAATTGGCAAATCCTTTTCATGCTTATTATCATAAGCAATTAAATAAAAGTAGTACTCTGAGAAAATGACGGCGAGCGGTTTTAAGATCTTTTCTTTAGGAATTATTTCACCTTCACGCAAATAATCAATTTTAATGATTTTCTTCTTTTGAATCGCCTCTGAAAGACACCAAATTAAATGTAGTAAAGATTTTTTATGATTTAAATCTACGTACAAATGTTTTTCATTTAAAATAATGTTGTGAATAAATTCCTGCTTATCAGTTGCAACAATCGAAATAAGTTTATCTATAATATCACTCATTTCTGATTTTAACAGTGCTCTAGATTCAATCAAAATTTTGACAATCGCCAACACTTGCTCTTTTGATAAAATATTTTTTCCTGTTTTCGTCAGCCGGTACACCTTTTCTACTCGCACATATTCTAAATGGCAATCCAATTTAGTTTTTTCAATATAAGCTCGAATTTCATTTAAATCCCGTTGTATGGTTTTTTCACCAACATTATGTGTAAATGCTTCTTGTTTTTTGTTAATTCCTTGACCATCCATCAATCTGTCAAACATCGAAATGACTCGATAGCCTTTATTTTGTTGTGAATCTACCATATATCCCACTCTTTCTTCATAGTTACTCCCCCATTATACAAAACGACTTGGACACTATTAGTCCTTATAACTACGGAATTTCTATTTTATTGGTATAATTGGCACTATACTAATTTAGCAACAAAATATCTTTAAACAGACTAAACATACTATATTTTTGTTATAATTAACTTTAATTTTACAATGAATAACGGCTTTACACATAAAAAGAACTCCAATCTTTTCGATTGAAGTCCTCACCAGTTTATTTTTTTACTCTTACCTATGCACCACCCATGACAAACGCCTCACAAAACCTTTCTCCAACAATTATATTACTCCTAATTACTCCACTACTTCCTACATAGCTTACGCAACCATTTCTTGAGAGTGAACGAGCATTTCTACCTACTCACTTCATCTCTCCTTCAGTCCTGCTACAATATCTGTTGTTGAAAGGTTGAAAGTAGCATACTAAACTGCTATTTTTTATAGTTTTGAACGGCTTGGACAGCTTCTTCAATGGAAGATGTAATGATGCCATTACGTTTAATCAAGCCTATGACAAATAAATTGCGATAAACAAATTGATTTTCCATTCCGTCGCGTACAAGTGCCTCTATTTTCATCATATTGTCTCGACCTTGTTGACGAACATCTGTAAATACACCAACGATTGGTCGATTCAACATGGCAAATGCACCGATCTCTGCTGCCACACCCGAATCAATTTCAACGCCATCTAAAACAGCTACTAAAACATCACTATTTTGTAGCATCTCTAAATCCGCTTGTGCAATCGCCAAACTATCTGCATATGCCGTTTTATCATTAATCGCGTCATTCTCCTGCGGTACATATAATTCAATACCTGGTACTGCCTCTCTAATTGCTGCAGCGAGTTGCTCGTTGACTAAACGATCTCCTAAAGAAAATAATCCATTTGCTAAGTATGCCTTCATTAATAAAACTCCTATTCCAATATTTTTTCAAACACTATTTTATGTCTACCTTTATGATCAACAAATGTTGAAACAATGTCAAAACCGTGTTTCAAGTTTGTTATAAGCATTGCCTTTCGCTCATTTCTACCATATGTACGAACTTTATTAAAGCCAAGAGCTTGAAGATGTTCATGCTGCTTCCTCATTAACCGGCTGGCAATTCCTTGACCACGTTGCTTTTCATGTACACCACCTAACCAGCTATAAAAAACACCATCGGGATGTGTGTAGCCTAGTTTAAAACCTATTATATCCTCATTCTCTACTGCTAATAAACAAATTAGCCCTTCTTTACTTTCAAGTTTTTCTAGTGGTAGATTTGCTCCATCAAATACATGTGCATGGATTTCCTGTAATTGCTTCAACCAATCATATGGTACACCTTCAATTGTGACGATATGCATTTGTATCACCCCTATCTGTATAGTCGTTAATTATAGCAGAAAAGGTTTAACTACAAAGTTGAACATTCATATTCACTCGTGTTGTAGTATTTTGCAAAAAAAGGTGAATTCATAGAGATGCTGTGGGGTTATTCTTAGTTTATTTTTCCTACCTTCTCTCCTTGTGATCATTCTAAATAATCAAAATTAACTATTTTATGGATATTTTCATATTATATATTTTCGTTGCAAGTCGCATTAAGTATACTTGACATAATCACTTTTGATTAATAAAAGGAGGTAATTTTATGACACCATTAAACAGTTGGCTAACAAATACGCTTCGCCCTTATTTCGGATTACATCCCATTGAAGAGCATTGGGGGACGATTGAAATCCGAGATGATTATTACATTTGCGTGGACGGTGATATCATAAAAAAACGTATCTTCGTTAATGAGCAAGCTTATCAAGAAGCGGATGTAGAGATCCCAACAAGAAATTGTGAAGTAATTCTCCCTCAAACTGCCCGCGGTAAAGAGAAAAAAATGAATTATACCAATATTTCCAGCGTTAAAGCGAACGGGGTTGTTTTTTCTGCTGGCGTGCGTACCGAGGACCCGCCATCTAGTCACATTAACGCTCGCAATATGAAAACCTATTTCTCACTGCCCCTGACCAACATGAAGAATTTAACGAGCAAAGAGGAAATCGTTGAGTGGCTACATCAGTATCCGTCAAATTTGCCTCCAGACTATGATTTACAGCTAGAAAAGCTCACAAGGAAAAAAAGCTTACGCTATAAAGCTGTTCCAGGAGATATTTTCCGAGTTGAAATTGATTTATTCACAGACGGCTTTGTGCTTGTTATTGGAGATTTACGCCAAATGCAAAAAGATGGTCTATTTTCGAAAGATAGTCTATGGAATGATGTCATGACGATGCCGCTTTTTATTCGACCTTATCTGTTTAAAACAACTAATCGTTGCCCAAGTATTGAGGATATTACATCAGTCCAATTATCTGAACAAACCTTGATTGTCATGGACGACCTATTTATGCGGGGTGGCTATGAAAAAGTTGGACACAAAACGCTAACTGAAACAGATATTCTCCTGCCACTTGGTTACGGTATAAACATCGATAATGGAAAAGAAGAGCGCTACCGCCTTTCCTGGGGCACAGGAACAATTAGCAAGTCAGAACAAGAAACTTCTTTTAAGACGGGAAGCCGTTTTTCTAATTATGGCGTACAAGCAGGCATTGATGTCAAGTGCTTTGATACTTTTTCTCGGTCTCGTTCACTGGATAATCCGTTATACACCAAGGAGCACAAACAGGCACTGGCGGAATTTGGCTTTCCAAAGGATATTACATACGATGAATTCAACCGTCAAACAGGTGGGCTCACTAGGCTGGAGTATTTAGATTATTTATCGAAAAAATATGCCCGCACCCGTAAATAAAGGATATAAATACTATACAGATGATTTTTCGGTTTGAGATAACAGGACAGTTATCTCAAACTAGGTATCTTTTGATTTGCTGCTTAAATACCTTTTTATCATAAATTTTACGTGGATAACGTTCTTCTTTCAGTACCTCGTAAAGAACACATTGACCTTCCTTGTAGAATACTGTGACATCTTCGCATTCATCATAAAGGTGCCGTGATAATTGTTTTACTGATTCAATAGCTTCTTTTCCACTGATTCTCCATCCGAATCTAATCATATCGCTCTGGTCCATTGCGTCTCGATAAGTGTCAAAAACAATACATGTACCTGGCTCATGTTTATTGGAAAACACTAGGACATGACCAGTATGTACAGGCTGGTTAAAATAACGCTCGTGAATATCCTCGATTGGTGCACGAATACCAATAGCATCCATAATCGCTTTAAAGTTCGGGTGAGGTATGTATTCATCTTTCCATTCGTCGGGATAATGCACTAGTTCTGAAATCGATGTCATAATCCAAAATTCATAATACAAATTCAATCTCTCCTTTTACAATTAATAAAACAAATGAAATGGGGATTTATAATGAATGATAACAGTATAGCTTTTCCATGTCTGGCATGTAATAAAATACTTGATAAAATAAAATTAAACAAAAATAATTTCGAAATCGTAGGATTTGAGACGGGCTTTGAATGGTCCGATTTTCAAGCCAGCAATTTACCTTCGCTTGATAAAAAAATATGGACACGATCAAACAATCCACCTCTCAAAGGAGGTAGAAGAATCGTTATGGTCCGTTATCCCTTTCAGATGAAAGTAGGTGAAAGCTTTTGAATGTTATTTATGCCTGCCCTCTCATACTTTAACGGATGAGAAGAGCGTCCTAGTAAAATCACTTCCTCAGCATTAATAGCTACTAAAAATCACTATTTTGTAGCATCTCTAAATCCGTACATGTGCATGTATTTCCTGCAATTGCTTCAACCAATCATATGGTACACCTTCAATTGTGACGATATGCATTTGTATCATCCCTATCTGTATAGTCGTTAATTATAGCAGAAAAGGTATATTTACATTACCGATTCATTCCATCTCTTTAATAGGTAGTATTCTAACAGCACCTATCAACAGTTGGCTGACAAATACTGTAATAGGGTATGGTTTTTAGATAATAAAATTAGATAGTGATCATAATAGGTACCTTTTGATTTGCTGCTCAAACACTTTATTATAGTATAGTTTGCGCGGATAGCGTTCCTCCTGTAACACCTTATAGAGTACGGATTGACCTTCTTCGTAGCGAACAGCATCTTCGCATTCATCATAAAATCGCCGTGCTAACTGTCTTACTGATAGGTTAGCTTTTTCTGCACTAACTCTCCACCCGAATTGAATCATATCGTGTTGGTCTGTTGGATCTCGATAAGTATCAAAGACAATACATGTATCTGGTTGTAGTTTATTAGCAAATACCAAAACATGCCCAGTATGTACAGGTTGATTAAAATAATGTTCGTATATTTCATTAATAGGTACACAAATATCAAGGGCATTCATAATTTCATGAAAATTCGCTTGAGGTGTGTAATTATCACTGTCTTCATCTGGAAAATCAACAAGCTCTGTAATTGATGCCATAATCCAAAATTCATACTTCAAATTCAGTCACTCCCTTTTACAATTAATAATACAATGAAATGCTGATATATATAATGAACGATATTAGTCTAGCGTCTTTATTTTTAATCCCTTGTAAAGAATCATTGTTGATGGTATTGTATGAATAAATTACATGAATATTCATATGAAATATTCACAAAGGAGGTATTCACTTATGGCAAGAGGAAAAAAAGTTTTTTCAGAAGAAGATAAAATTCTAATTAAAAGTAAATTGAAAGATGAGTGTATGGCATTTTGGATTACACAGGGTTATAAAGAAACAAGCATTGGCGCATTGTGTAAGAAAGCAGAAATATCAACAGGTACTTATTATAATTTTTATTCAAGTAAGGAAGAACTTTTTTTTGAAGTTTTGTATGACATTCAAGATACTATTTATGGAAATTTCATTGAGCGAATTGAACAATGCCCTGAAAAGTCCGGTTTTGAAACAGCAATAATCCAGCTTTACTACGAATACGAAACCAAACCATTTCTTTATGACGTAAAAACGATCGATTTCACATCATTTTATAGTAAACTATCGGAGGAAATGAAAGAAAAACTAACATTTGATAGTAGTGAACTTTTTCGTACTGCAATCAAACGAGCAAATCTTAAATTAAAGGTTTCTGAAAAGTTAGCATTTTCTACTTTCACCGTACTTCTTTCAAGTATTGCAAGTAAAGAAGGGATTTCAAAGAACTGCGATCATTTAGCTGCATTTCAATTTATGACTAAACAGTTGGTAGCAAGTATTTTTGAGTAGAGGATCTTTTCAAATATAAAATAGGCGGGATAGCAATGAGTTTATTTTGGAGTATTATAGACTTTCTTAAAGAAACTTCACCTTTCTTTATTGCGATTAATTTCATTTCAGCAATTTTCCTACTAATCTTAGGGTTAGTTTTAATATCCAAAAAGAATAGAGAACAGAAGACGAAAAAAATTGCCGGAATGGTTTGTTTATCAATTTCAATGTTGGCTTTTTTAGGTGCTCTGTCCAATACATTTTTTTCTTTTTTCGTATTTTAAAATTAGGAGGCTAAAAAGATGTTAGACAAACTACAAAATATCATGGACGCGGCTTGTAAATGGGGAAATAAAAATCTGGGAACCTCTATTCAATTCCCTAAACCAACAAAAAAATCGATGGTATCCAGTGCTTTTTCAAGCGGGATTATTGGTAGTGTAATTCTGGTGTTTGGACTCTTTTTCAACAACAAATGGATTTTGTTAGTTGGTGGACTTGGAATAATAAGCAGTGTTTTCATATATCGACAAAGTGAAAAAACGATTAGATAAGTATCATTAACCTTTTCAGATGACATTTTTAGGTGAAAGCTTTTGAGTGTTGTTTATGCCCCCTCTCATACTTTAACGAATGGGAAGAGCAACCTAGTGGATTCGATTCTTCAGCATTTATTCGATGTTGCTTTGAGCAGATTCTTTCTAGAAATGAGGTGTGCGCATGGATTGAAATCAGCATTCTAAATGTAAGCTTACACAGTTCTGTTCCCTTTTTCTAAAAGTAAAGAGCTTTTCTTCCTTTGATCATTACAAGATTTCAAGGGAAGAAAAGCTCTATTCATAAAAAATACTGAGTAGCAACCAATGTCATTTTAAAGAATGGATAATTTCCTTTTCAACTCTATTGAATAGAAATTCTAAGTTAGATTTCCATTCAACCCAGCATTCTGATTCACGCCATAATTCAACGATTTCCCTAATACCATCAGCATCTGGAACTTCAGCTCTAATATCCGCTAAATATCTTAATATAAACTTCAATGATTCTTCATTCGCATTTATTGAGTGTATTTTTTCAAATTCGTCTTCAGCGTCATATAATTTTCCTGTCTCAAGATACATTACATAGAGCTCTGCAAGCGCCATTGCACTTATATCGAAAAAGAAATCAACTTCATCGAAGCTCTCACCAAAAAATCCTTCTCGTTTCATCGCATTAATAACCTCAGACAGCTCTATATGATTTGATTCCAAAGTATAAATATAGCCCTGTAAAAAGTCGACTACATCCAGGCCTTCATCACTTTCTAATGGTTTAAATCCCCATGCGCCCATTATTAAGTCTCCTTTCATATTTAAAATATCAGGTGTTTTGATTAACCATGTTTATCCACCCAAATTAATTAGAAGCTTTGATTTCCTATTATCGTCAATAATAAACCTATTTTTTCTTAATCAACACACTAGTAAAATATCACAATTCTCCAAATGTCTTAATCTTTACTTCCCTAAAAACTATGAGAGAAGCTAAGTTCATATACATTCCGGATTGTTTACTAAATTGTAAATCATCGGCTCTTCACCAAAACGTGTGGTTGATTTCCGTTCCGGCTGGGCGCTTTCCTGGGGGCGTCCGATGAGCCGCTTCACTCGCGTTGCTCGCTCCAGGGTCTCATCTTTGACGCTGATCCCCAAGGAGTCGCCCACCCTCCACTCCAATCAACCTATATTGCATACGTTTTAACAAATGTCACTCACAACTTTTGGTGATGAGCCAAATCATCCCTAAACTAGTTTGGAGCTGTAAAGATAAAAGCACGTCCATCTGTATTTAAAATCTGTAGCCCGTTATTCGTTTCAACCAATGGTGTATCCCAATGAACATGGCCGCAGCAGACCAAAAGCTCAGCAGAGTTCTGTAGTTCTTTCCAAATATGTGCATTCCCTGGTAGGCCTTGTGAGCTAATCTTCGGACTTTCATGAAGTAGCAGGATGTCAGGAACTTGCCTTAAAGTGTGTCGAAGTTTTGCTAAATAATTGTCTTCTTCCATTCGATTTGGTTTATCTATTCTACCAATGATTCCTCCGAGTCCTGCTACTGCAAGATTAGCGTACATCATCGCCCCTCCATCCGAGAAGTAATGAATACCTGTGGTAGAACCCAATTCAGCTTGTTCCTTATTTGTTAATAGGTCGTGATTTCCAGCTACACCAGTAACAAATCCAAAATAATTCCTAAAAGCTCTCCAAACAGGCAAAGGGTTTCCGTTAGCACCTCTTTTGGTTAGATCAGTATACAAATCTCCACATAAACATACCATTACCTTAGCTGGGTCCAAATCTGACAAATGGATTTGGAACAAAAGGGAAAGCACTTCCGCAAGTTCCTCACCCAGTAACTTTGGTGTTTCTTCCACCTGCTCTTGCTTATAATCCGCGATGCCTTGTAAATCAGATGCAACAATTAAGGCATCTAGCTCCTCTGGCAATCCAAGTATCTCTCCCCAATATATAGGAAGCCATTCATAAGAAATCCTCGCGTCTTTTGATGTAGCGGTAATGTATGGTATTTTCTCTAAAGGCTCTTTGGCAATATCAACGATTTTTAATGTTCTTTTCGTATGTTTCTTCATTTAAATTCATCACCCTTTTTATCCCCTTCGTTGGTTCAAAACTCGAAAAGCTCTTTATTATCTTTCATTCGCTCATTTTCACACTTCAACCATGAAACTCTTTAGCCTTTTTCAAATAACCATACGCTTCTTTCAGCGGTAACTGCAGCATGTCTGCAATTTCTTTGATGGACATTCCGCGCTTGCTCATCATCAGCACTTGCTTGGTCAATTCATCTTCCATGCGACGGGCCGCTTGGAAAGCAGGGTTCAATAGAGACTCCCATAAATCTTTATCGGCGTATTCATCCGCAGATACAATCTCTGTAATTATTCGTTCAAGTTCCATACACTTTATTTTCCATGATGATTCATTTTGTTGAGCAATTAGCTGTCTAAATTGCTGGATAGCTACCTGAAAATTTAAAACTGAACCAGTCAAATAACTACCTGCATGCCAGTCACCCATACCATGCATGAGAACAGCTACTGGTTGCCCAGGTTCTGCTGTCTCTATAATCATCGGATCACCTGTCAGTTTCATATGCCCAATCACAAGCCAATCAGCCTGCCATGCCCCCTCTTCATCATGAATAAGAGAGTTACCTTCAAAATCAATGCTATATCCTATTTGCTCGCGCTCTAAATATTCTGGATCGAACATTTCAACATCTATCCACTCTGCAAGTTGCTCACTGACAACCTTCAATTGTTTTAACTGCTTGAGAAGCTCAGCATCCAATATCATACTCACAACTACATTTAATTAATTTTATAGCAATAATCCCTAGCCTCTGTTTCTTTTTGAATACTAGATTCGAGTATTTAACAGATTGACTTTCTTCGTTAGTTCCTCTGCTAGTCTTCTCCAAGGGCATTTCCACGATGGCTTCGCCAATTCTTCTTCATCTTGTTCCAGCCAATAATCACCATCCATTAGCTCATACATGTCAAGTAGGGTAATCTCTGCACAAGCTGGATTTTCAAAAGCTACAATCATCGGCTCCGGTCCGTCATCCCAGTTATAGCCGTTAACCACTGCGTGCAGAAGCACTGGATATGACAACTCTCTAATCATGCTACACATCTTTGCCAGCGATTCTTCATATAAAATATCATCTACTTCGCGTTGTTCTTCCGCATCTAATGTGAGTCGGATAGCCCCTTTTGTATTCAGCAGTAAATCAGCAATTGCATTATTCATTCTTGCAGTATTCCAAGCTGTCGCCAAAATACCTTTAGCTGAATTCAATTCCACTCCATACTCCAGTAGTAGCTTGATTTCTTCCACTTGCTTGAACTTGACCGCTTTCTTTAGAACCGTATCTCCTAACTTATCCTCAGCCTCTAAATCTATATTTCTCTCAAGAAGAAGTTTAATCCCTTCAAGCGGC
The DNA here is from genome assembly GCF_030348505.1 of Lysinibacillus sp. G4S2. NCBI lineage: Bacteria > Bacillati > Bacillota > Bacilli > Caryophanales > Bacillaceae > Lysinibacillus > Lysinibacillus sp. G4S2. The sequence continues at coordinate 3,001,686 of NZ_JAUCFJ010000002.1, forward strand.
ATTCGATTCATGACAAAAAGCATTATAGGCGTTCTTCCCCTTGAATCTCGTTCATTCGGATCAAGCTGATTCACGCCTGCACGAATAATTTCAATATCTTTAGATTTACTAACTTCTAACCAGTTCATTTGTACTCCTTTCGTGTCCATAACTCATCTGATCACATCCAAATTTAGTAGCTTTTACAGAAGATTTCTCACCATTCAACTTACACTCCACCATTGATGAAAAAATCTCCCGCATCAAATAGATCTACTAGCGGGAGACAATTCTCTTCATATTTATCCGATTGTTTCTACAACGTTTCCTTCCTGATCTTTAATGTAGGTTTTCATTATTTGGAACGAAAGCCCCGTTAAAGAAGATAATTCGAATTCTTTTTCCTGCGGTATCAAATTTTGGCCAAGTTCCGTGGCGGCCTTTTCATTCAACGTAATGATAATATCCTGATCATCCAGACTGAACTCGGATTTTTCCCCTGGTCTAAAGATAATTCGAATTTCTCGACCAACGAGGGTGAGGTTTTTCCCTTTTAAAATTCGGCCGCGCAGTAGTTTGCCGATGATTTCCGCCTGCTTTGCCCCTAGCATAACTTTATCAGGATGTTTGCTGAACCATCCCTTTTTCCCCTGTTCCCATGCCAGTTGGTCCACAAATAAAAAGCCAGTGTTCGAGCCTCCTTCTTTCATTCCTTTTTCTACTGCTTCAGCAATGGATGAAATCTGTAATAGTGATGCCCGATCTAAATCAGTAACATAGCTCGGGATATACGCTAAACCTGCATTTAGCACACCTAATGTATTCCAAACTTGCATTGCCTCAAGCTCATCACCTGTAATACCTACCATTTGAATAAACTCGACTTGTCCATTTGGTGTATCAATAGCAGGCATCTCTGGATCGAACGTAAAAGCAAGAGCCGTTAAAAGCGTGTCTTCACCTAGGCAGATTGGACCGTTTGCATCCAAATAATCACCAGATTTAAAAACATTGCCACTATTAAAAACATATCTTCCCATGTTTTGTAGCAAATTCAACGCCCAAGCTGGTGGCTCCTCCTCATCCTCATTACGTACAAGTCGAAATGTTAGCTCAAACCCATATCCACTGTAATCAGCATCCTCTGATTCTTTTTCATATAACTCAGAAAATCCATATGTTACGAAATGCCAGTGCGGAACTGGTGTCTCACTTTTATAGGCGCTGATTCCTTGCAGTGGATCCTCGCCTCCTAATGAATAGGGAAGAATGGTTCCATAATGCTTTGGCTCCTGATCCCCGTAAATTTTTAGTAACTCCGCATCAATTGCATCCCAGCCAAATGCTTTTACGTCTTCGCTCATGATAACGCCTCCTATGTATGTTTTGATTTTCAAATTTAAGGTATTTTACGGACTCGTTTCTTTGGTCTTTCAGGCGTCCAAGCCATTAAAATTTCCGCTTTCGCCTACCTTGTAAATTATATTCAGCAAGATATTACCTTTTTCCTTCATAATTCTCTCTTTTAGCTCCTCTAAAGGCAGCTTAATAAAATTATGATTTCCTTCATGGTCCTCGTATTTATTACCTTCATAAATAAACGCCTAACTAGGAGGATTTCTCGTTATGTATATCTCTTTTATTATTAATTAAAGCATGATTTCCCCCTAGAATTCTACTTATTAAACATTGATTTACACATTAAAGAGATATTACCCATTCCATTACCGTAATATTATAACGGAATAGGTTTATTTTCACGCAATCATTTGAGGGCTTCTGGTAAATATAAGTGCGATGTAAGTTTATAAAAGAAAAATGTTAACTTAGCAAAATGAAGGAAAATTCTTGTGAGATTAAAAAGAGGTAAGCCCCGATAGATGTTAGAATTTTGCTAATCTTTCCGAGGCTTTTTTTTAGAAATCGAGGTAAAAAAATAAGGTTAATGATTTAAGCCTTATCCATATAACATTGCTGGTGCACGAACATCTTGTAAATAGTCTGCAAGCTTCCCAGCATATACTTTTTCTAAATAAGGTAACTGTGCTATACAATGCGGTGTCATTAATGCCGGGTTTTGATAAATTTTTAAACCACCAACCTTTAAAAGCATCGCCACAAATTGTGAGCAAAAATAAGCACGCTCTCTTCGTACCTCCTTTTGCATCATAACACCAAAGAGCCCAATAAAATTATATTTATAACGATCACGATTCAAATACATATAACGTACGAATTTCATCATTTCTAAGAATTGATACTGCGAAACTCTGCAACGATAAATAACACAATCTGCGGTCTCAAACAATCCTCTTTCTGCATCTTCTCGCAAAAAACCACCACTAAGAGGATTATTTAACTGTTTACGTCCAAAGCTATACATTTGAATAAGTTCCTCGTCGAACGCAATGGACGCATGATTCATCTCTTTACCGGTATACATACCTATAGCCTTTGATAATAACGTTCCTGTTTTTGTTAATACTATGTAAATGGTGTATGCCATTTCCTCACCTACTTCAAAATTCTTTTCTACTACCAATACGGATTAAATCTTCAAATAGTTTCGTTAATTTCCTTTTTTTATAAGTATATAATTCAAATCTTAATTTTTTCCTCTATAGAAACTTAAAAATTTCTTAATTTTTTTATATTTTCAATAGACTAACTATGACAAAATCAATGTTTTCAGGGCTTTTATTTTTTTACTACCTTTATTTATATGTCTTGAATGCTAATCTTATGAGATGAACAGATGAGGTACGAATGATTTTTTTACTGGGGGAGTTGGGTTTAAAATAGATCCTAGCAGGCATGTACTTAATCAGATAGCTATAATAGATATTTATAATTTAAAGAAAGTCACTCATTATTTTTGTTCAAAATGAGTGACTTTTTCTTATTAGCAATTTTTCAACTTGTGTTTTCAATGCTTGATTAATTCTTCATCGTTTCCTGGGTGTTGCTACAATTATTTTGATATATCCTTAACGCTTCTTTTAAAAATATTTGCTCCTTTTCTGTAAAAGGATTTGGAAATTTGAATGATTCTGTGGATGGTAGTTTTTCTTCAATCAAATCTAACTTTCCTTTCAAGGTTTCATTCATAAGTACTAAAAGTGTTCCAACAGTTTCTTGGGATTCTTTAGAAGAAGGTATAGCTTCAGTGAGCGTTAAATGTTTAATTTCAAATAAGACTTTTGTCCATTTTTTATCTAAATCGATTTCTTCGGATTTATTTATATTAAATAATTCATCAGTTATGTCTTGTGAAAAGTGTTCTTTAAACCATGTTTCAGTATTTTCAGCAAACATTAATTTTTGTAGCATCGCACAAAATATGTCAATATTGATAATTCCCTCATCTTTTATTGTTTCAATAAGATGATTTAAATCAGATAATGTATTAATAATTTCAAGTTTTTTTGCTTCAAATAACTGCTTTTGATCGATTAAAGATTTTAAGATAACTTCGCCTTTAACAGTATTTTTTTGAAGCATGTCTTTAATTTCTTTTAGCGAAAAACCAAGAAACTGTAATGACTTAATGTTGTGTAGAATAGTTAAATCTTCTTTTGAATAAAGTCTATGTCCACCCTCTGTATAATCACTTGGCTTAAGTAGGTCTATACTGTCGTAATATCGAAGTGTCCTAATACTAACACCAGACTTTTGCACAAGTTCACCTATCGTAAATATACCTTTTCCCGACAAATTATTCTCTCCTCTATTAACTTAATGATTGACTTTAAAGTAACGTATAACGGGATAAGAAAACTTTTTTCCATTTAAAGTATAAATTGCAGCAACTAAAATTAGTATTGTTTCAAGAATAATAAGTGCAAAAGAAAGTGTAGAAGCAGCACTCCATTTTTTAGAAATAAAAGTTAATAACAAAAATACTGGGAAGAAAGTAAAATGAAGATTCATCCCTTCTTTTGCATGATCAGCAAAATATTTATTCTTATTCCTCGATACTAAGTATACCAATATTGGTAAAATAAAGGTTAATAATAGCGAGAACAGATGCATTAAACTTGCCAATCCTCGGTTTAATAAACTCTCTTTTTTCATAGTGTTGTTCCTCCAATATCATTATTTGATTGTTACCTTTTAAAGTAAGTAACTAAATTCATCATAAAAGGTGACGTTACTGGAGATTCAAGAACAAATGATAATTTTTTTATTAAACTCTCAAATAACAGAATTAGCATTCGGATTTTGGTGATTATGTTTTATAAACGCAGATATGTTTAATAACCATTAATTAGATGACCTTGATTTTCGCAGCTAACGAGCGTTGAGCCGCTTCCTCCGCTTTGTACTTATTGCTGTCGCTGGACTGACGACTAGTGATAAAAAATCCCAATGTTTCAATTAGACTCCAATCATCCGATTATATAATCCTAGATGAAAATTAAAAAGACCAGATACGGAACTACACCCCATAGCTAGACAAATCTAACAAAGGGGTACAGTTCAGCACCTTGGTCTTAGTTATTTCTACCGATTATAAGTCAAAAGCCTTCATCTTTTCTAATTCTTTCTGTCTTTTACTAGCTACAATTTTTCTGCCACTCATCCAATATCCTACTAAAAATAGTTCACCGACAATTCCCTGTAAAATGAACTGTATTATAGACCATTCAAATATCCCGTAAAACTGTACACTTATTAGCGTTGCTATGTATATAATTGGTAGCAAACCTCCCCAATACACATTATTTCTAGTAGATAAAAAATGTTGCACTGCAAAAACAATTAATATTAATAGTAGTCTATACCAATCGTTCACTATTTTTGTACCTCCATTTTATATTTTTCAATTATTAATTTGGCGTCCTCTAAGCTAATTCGATCATCAATTGATAGCCTCTTTATAAAACCTATGAATTCTTCATTTTCGGAACTCTCATTCACGTTAATTTTATTTATCAGCTTATCTAACCGAATTCTTACAGTCGGATAGGAAACGTTATAATACTTCGCTATCTCTTTTAATGAACCTGAATTTATTACAAAATTTTTAATAAACTCCACATCTTCCTTTTCTAATGATAAAAGCCAACTTGGAATTTCATTATTATTCAAATTACCCCTCCTTCACATTATTTAACTTTACTTTATCATTATCTTTAATTTTATTCAACTTTTATTTAACTTTATTTATTTTTTAAAAAAAACACTTCATTCTTTGCTAATTACATCGCGCAAAATCGCCATGTACCATCCAGTTTTTATCACCCAGTATAACAAAGTTTTCCATTTACAAAAAAAGAACAGATACTCACATTTAATCGAGTACCTGCTCCTTTTTTGCTAAATTATAATTATCTATTTTGCATGCTTTATAATTTTTCGCTTAAAATCTAAATAGAATAATTCCTTTTTATTTTAATTTTATTTCTCAGGCAATTCACTATATAAACATAGCATTCGAAGCATAATAATAGTAGTGTAAAGCAATTTAGCTTTGCACCTCCTGGTTTGTTGGCTTGGGTCACTCTGGTCAAGTGACCCTTTTTAATTTTCTAACCTCATCCCACGGTATACGTGCGAATCAAAAAATGGGAATAGATTTACTCTATCCCCTAATCGCTGTCTCTCTCATTTCAAATACCCTAGATTCTGCATTTGATACTTCTATAACATCAAATACATACACTTTTGGACCTCTCCCAAATCATTTAATTTGCACCCATTTTCATAACAATACTGACAAAGGGTTCTTCTTTCGCTTCTCTTAATGCATATGCTATTTCTTCAGCTCAAAATACATTGCGGGATTGTTCAATAGAGCAGTCGCTTATCACTAACATCCAGGTTAGTTATAAAAGCAAGTATGTTGATTAACCATTTTTATTCATTCGAAGAGGCTGATTTCCGCTTCGTTAGCACTACGCTTTCGCACATAAAACATTTGCTCCTTGCAGGGTCTCGTCTGTCTCGCTTTCCCGCGGGAAGCTTTGCTCTGCGACGAAAGCGAAGCGACAGGAGCACTAGAGTAGCCCTGAAAATGGAAATATATTAGCAAAGTGGTAACAAAAAAATCTTTTTATCGCTCAAAATAATAAACCTATTTTTTCCTAATCAACACGCATATTATAAAAGAAGATTATTTAATGTTTGTAGCTCTTCACCATAACGTGTAGTTGATTTCTTTGATAGAAAGAGCTTGTTTTTCGATAAAAACCCAAATAGTTTCGATAAAATAAGATTTTGTTTCGATAAAAGCTCAAATAGTTTCGATAAAGAGCGATTTTGTTTCGATAAATCAAAGTATTCCTATAAAACGAACTAAAGGAGCTTTATCCATTCACATAGATTACCTTGATCATTTTGTTTTTCAATACTAAGAAAAGAGTTGTCTCTGCGCTGAGACAAACTCCTTTTTTGGCTCTTCCGACTGGCGCTTTGTTGCTACCGCTACGTTAGCACTTCGCTTTCGCACAGAGCAAAGCTTCCTGGAGGCGTCCGATGAGCCGCTAATCCCCAAGGAGTCGCCTAGCCGGAACGAAGAGCAACTAATACATGGCATATGTTTTAACAAATATCATCCACAGATTTTGGTGATGAGCCATGTTTGTTACATATTTTCAAACTGGAGGTATTCTAAAATATTTCCGAAAGGGTCTCTGAAACTAATATATTTTCCCGGAGGACAATCAGTTGGTTCATCTACAATAAAATTAACTTCTTTCTCTTTTAAGAATTTAACCGTTTCATAAATATCTTCAGTTTGCAATCCTAATACAACTCCTGTAATTTTATTATCTTGGTTATAGGTTGTATTACCGTTCTCCTCTAAAATAATTGGTAACTCTCCGTGAACAAGTGATGCAATATTAGGACCATACTGCTTGTTTAATTCAAAACCTAAAGTATTAGTATAAAAGTCAATTGCTTTGTTTAAATTTGGCACGTAAATGCTTATAACACAAACCTGATTCATTATTTTATACCACCTTTTTTTAGTATTATAGTAAAAATTATACTTTAGTTAATAAAAATCCTTTTTTTAAAATTACATTCAATTATCTTAGAAAGTTACATCTAACACCGAAAGATGAGAGGTAATTTCGACATAATTATCTCTACATAATATTGATACTTTTTCCTGTACTTTTTCATCCAAAATAGCTGTTGTTATTTTTAGTTTGCCTTAATATATGATATAATTCATTTACTGACTAACCTAAGCAGGACAAAAACCAAAGCTGTAGCGATACCGTACGCTACAGCTTTTCTTCTGAAGGATGTTAAGTTATCTTACTAGTAGTGAATGATCAATCGCAATTCCCTACATTTTGTATACTTATTTAATTGAACTATATCAAAATCACCCATCGTTTCTTCTTCCATTCAGAATTCAAAACAACGATATTATTTTAAATCAACAAATTCCGGACTACGTACATTTCCTTCTTTAACTAACAGAACACCTTTAATTTTTTCTTTTCTGCAAGCATCCACAAAAACTTCATCTACAACTATCTCTTCTTTGGATTCTTTCATTCTTACGACATGATGTCCATTAAGGGATTTTGGAATAAAAGCAATAAAATTCAAACTAATAGGCCCATCAGGTATGGATTTAACTAGTGGTTCATAGTCTGATCTATTATGATCTAAACAAGGAATTAGATTTAAAACATTCATTACAAAGTAGGAATCGTTTATTTCTCCCGTTTCTGCAGATTTTATAATTGCAGGAATAAACTCACAATCTGAACCTAATCTTTCTATTAGCATTTTTAACTTTAAACTTACTAATTTGCCACCGACTGTTGGTAAAATATCATACTGTTCTAAATAAGAATCGAACCTATCTACCACGTATAAAAGTCTTTTATGTTGAGAATAAGGTATACCTTTTTCCAAATCAAATCTATTATACTTGTTCTCATCAGAATAAAAGAAATATACATCTCGTTTGTAAGAAGCTAACAATCTACAATAATTCATCTATATTCATCCTTCTCAATGTTGTGGGTTTTTGGTTTCTAGTGTCAAAAAGCCTTCTCTCAGATCAATAGTAAATTCGTACACCATAAACATATGTAATGAATAAACTTACATATGTTTATCATTCGGTAAAACAAAATGTAATTTAATGTCTCTTCGGAATGTTTATGCAACATAAAACTACCTTTATTTATCGAGATCTACAGACCAATCAACCTCTTCATTAAACCAATTACACAATTTTGTTGAACCATTATCCATTTTCAAAGGGATTTCTCTTGCCCACATTTTAATGTCATTTATAAAAATCTCTTTTTCAAGCCCTTCAAAATTATGTTTTTCTAACGCCCTGTTTAGAAACTCTAGAAATAATTTCCCCAAATGATACCGTTGCTCTACTTTATACATTTTTCCATATTCTTCTACCGTAATTGCCATATCGATTGTCAGATAGTTATCTTTTTTAGTATATCTAATAAATGACTTTCTTCCATAGGATTCAAGTAAGCATCTAAAGGCTATCCCGATCGAAACATCGACATTCCTATATTTTGAATTTATATTAGATTCCAATGCGTCTGCTAATTCACTAGCTAATTCACCAACTCTCGCACCTGCAGTGTCTGAAACTATTGAAAAATCCATACAACGCACTCCTCCGTATTATTCTTCTGCAGCTTCATTAAGCCAAGCCAAAATATTTCCCCTTTTATTTAGACGTAATGCTCTGATTGTATTTGTTTCATCAGGAGGTATCACCTCAACGTTCACATACACTTTACTTCTCGGTTGATTTAAAGAAAATATTTCTTTTTTATCTATTTTTTCCATAGCCAAAACCATAGCTTCTAATCTAAAATCTACTTCCTTAAACCACTTAATTTCATCAGTATAGTCAAGTAAACGCTCATTAAATAGTTTTCTTTCAGTTTCAAAATTCTCGCAACCAAAATTACAATATGGTGAATCTGCATAGGACCATTTTATTAACTCTGCATCTTCCTTTGAATATTTTTTAGCGACATTCTCCAATGCTTCCCAAGACCATGCTGAAATAACTGGTGCAACAGCCTCCCCTGTTGTCACCAGTGCACAATAATAATACGTTTCTTTGTTTTGGAATAAATTCACAAAGGTTATTTCTGTAGCGAGCGCTATTTCATCAACTAATAACTTTAAATCTTTATCCATCTACACTCCCCCTTTTTCACTTTGAACACGTCATACTTCAGCATGAAAAGTACCTTTGAATATATTGTGAGGAGTTGGATGTCTCTGTGGGAGCTCGTTGCAAATGGTTTACCACATTCCATCTACTATCGTATTTCAAGGAATCTACACTAAACTCATTCCAGAAGGCTCGCTACTTCAAAAAGAATCTTGTATTTTATATCCTGCTTCTTGTGCCAACTTCTTAATTTCATCAATGTCAGATGAAGGAACAGTAACAAGAACGTAACAGTCACATTCGATATCCAAACATGCCAACGAAATTCCTTGTTCCATTAATTTTTTGGAAACTTCATTTAAATACTGAGGCGTTGGCAGCCCATCAAATTCTCCATCTTCAAACTCTTCCCAGCTTATGCACGCCATTTTTTTCCTATCTAACAATTCATCAACAACATCGCAAATGTATACCCCTGTTACTTTCCAATCGATTTCAAATGCTAAATCTTCATCAAGAAGTGCATCCACTAAAGAAATCCATGCCAATTCATCAATCGGGCTTTCTATTCCTCTTTCATCAAGTCGATCTTCGAACTTCTCGAAATAGGTTTCTGGCTTTTCTATAGCTAATGAAACCTCTGACAAAATTTGATCTTCCGCATCACATGAAAGCTTTTGCACCAGTAACAGCATTGCATTCATACAACCACCCCATTTCTACTTAATAGTTTGTAAACTAAACTTTGATTTTGCATTTAAAATCTTCGTCATACTCCTCAAGGTTATTGATGAAACAGGGTGTAACTAGCTGATGATCACCCGTCTTTGAATCTCAATCGGGCTATCTATTCCTTTTTCATCAAATCGATTTTAAGTTCACAATCAAGTGCCTTTAACGTATAATGCGTAGCGAATCCGGCACTTTTTCATTTTGAATTACGAATTGTAATATCTCATCCTCATTAAGTTTATACCCAGGTTTTTCCTTTGGAATTTCAGCCAGAGGTGTTTGAAGCAACGGATGCTCTATATTTGGTGTGGCTAGTCCCTCTTTTTCTCTTATTAATTGAATACAATAATAATCGTAAGGAATACAGTCGAACGATAAAATTTCACTTGATTTGTCTGGTGTGTCGCTTAAACTATAGATGTGAAAATCACAAAGTTCATAAAGATATTCTCCAAAATTATTTGTATCGTTCCAACTGCGCATCAATTTTTGGTAGATATGCTCTTCTGGTAAAATATTAAACAATTCAGGCATTTCTCCAGTTTTCCATTTGTGATATAGGCATGTCATAAAAACATGATGAGTGTTAGTCTCAGAATAAAAATTTCGATCTTTCGTGAACATATTAGTTGCATATTTGTATGTTAGCTCTGCAATATCTTCATAACCCCATAATAAAGAAAGCCCGATAAGCCCTCCTATTTGACTGCCCGATACACTTCCTCTACTAGGATTGCTTTTGATCATTTGTATCAACCAAAAAAGTTGCTGCTCTAATAAAATCCATGCTGATGGTGCTCCATTTAGTATTCTATTTTTTGCATTCATTTCAAGGTGAACACCTATTCCCATCTTTAAGCGATCAGCTAAACGATTTCGTTCATTTTTTTGAATTAAATCATTCATTTCCTTCAGTCGATTATCTAGTAATTCTTTTACTTCTTCATCTGAAATTACTCTTTTTTTGTACTCTTTCATCACTCGATTAAAGTACTTCCAATACTTGTTGGTACGCATATTCCACCCCTTTTTGATGTCCATTCAACAAATGAAAAAATTGATTTTTAAGTTTATTTTATTGTCGTCTAATTTGACAGATTAATAATTATTTATGTTAATATACCTTTGTTGACTCGCCGAACTTTTCAATACATATTTCATCTGCGAGACCGTATAGAATTTCACAATTTTCAGCTGTAAAAGGGATTTTCTTAGGATCATTAAGTATCTCCGCATAATATTTCTTCCCCCTACTTACTACCAAATAACTTACATCTTCAATTCCATCCTCTGACTCTTCCATATAATTCAAAAATGGTTCATCTTGTAATACAGCTGCCGCTTCTAAAAATTGTTCCTGAAACTTTATAATACTCTCTTGATCCATTTCTCTTAATATTTCTCTTAATTTATCCGCCTTCTGATTTGCGTTCCTAATAATATCCCAAAACCAATCGCTTACAACGTCACTGATTTCTAGTGGTAAAATAAAATTAAAATTTCCCATAAAATACCCCATTTGGATTTTCTTTTAATTAATATTACCATTTTTCTGCTAACAAAAATACCTTTTGCAGTCTAGTAGATGACATTCAATTTGTGTTATTCAAAGCAATGAATGTCCTATTAGTATCTGCCTCTCAGCATGGCTAATTAGTATTAGAGCTATATATTACTTTGATTTTATTCCAATCTGTGCAAAGTAAAAAACACCTAGAACAATTGAAAGTTCTAGGTGTTTTTATTGAATTGATTCAATTCAGAATAAAGTACTATAATCATTTCATGCACAGTATTTAAAAATCACTGCTTCCATCTAGCACATTTACTTGCCACTACAAAAAAACAATCAACTTTTATTCTTTGTTTTTGTCAAGGAAAGCACGCTTTTTCACTAAAATATTTTATTTCATCTCAGTTCTTACTTTTGCGCCCAACGACATGAAATAGTCAGCTAAAATTAAAGTATTTTCCCCATATCCCTCAGCAATTAGAAACTCATTCCAATTTAATCGGCTTCGTATTTCATCGAAGGATAGACCGATTTCTTTTTTTATTGCTAAGATCACTTTTGATTTATTTTCACCTGGATCCTCAAGATACACATAATATTTTTTTTCTATTTCTTTTTCTTTAATTCGTTGTTCAATTGGGGCAAAATTTTCTTTTGATTTTGCAATAGGGAGAAATTTGCATATATTTCGAATTTCTTCATCATTTAATTTAATTTTCCACTCTTTCTCCATTAACTCATAAAAATTAGATTGATATTCTCCGCTTTTCAAGTATCTATCATCATGTTTATCGAGCCAAACGGACAAAAAATAGTCGAATTTCTCCAATGAATTCACTAAGAGCTTTGGGGAAAATTCCCCTCCAATATAATCATAATAAATTGGAGTTTCCACATTACTTATATCTGCAATCACTGGATTTCCACTCCAACTGGAAATAATGATCCAATTTTCACACCATTTCATTTTCTCCGAGAAATCTTTCCAACCTTCACCTTCTCTAATAAATCTATAACCTTCTAAAGCAACCATTAGATTTTCCGAACCAATGATATAGAAGTCGTTAGTCCAATAAAACATTATGTCTTTAGATTTTGGTAAATCACTGTACCATTTCAAAAGTGCTTGACTTAAAAGAGGAAGTTTAAAATTTTCTTCTAACTCCCGTTTCGTTTCTTCTGTTGTTCCTAGATATCTAATCTTACTGCCATTTTCATTTTTAGAAATCGAATGAGCTAGGTAATTCATTTTTCACAGCCCCCTCCACGGTGATTTTCTATCTATCATAGCTTGGCGATCAATTAGTCGATTGTAGTTGCATTGTCATAACATTGTCTATTGCCACTCTCCCCATATAAATGCCCATATATCCTTCAACATAGCCTTATATGGTATAATTCTCTATATTTCAAAACCAAAAACTTGGTTCTAGTCTTTATTCAAATAACCTATTTGCCAAACTAGATATTTCGTGAACCGCATCCTCAAATAGCACTTCTTCTTCTTTAGTGTACTTGCCCTCGTGAAAATAAAAATAATTACTTATATCTACAAAGCATAAGGCGAGTTTTTTAGGAACTTCAGATTGATCTTTATATTCTTCAATCAATTTTGTCATTGCTTCAATTAAAAGTTTGTAGCTTTCTTGATTTAATCCATCCCCTGCTCGTAACTTCACCAGTATTGAGTTATCACCAATGATATAATCATAAACTACATTAAGTGCCTTATCTTTATCCATCGACTTCTCCTCCATAACCTCGAACTAATACTTCTTTGGATTTTACAGCAGGTCTACTCAACAAAATTATACTGATTCTGATTATATCTTTTCATAAACAGTTCTATCCTGTCCTTATTTTACAATTCATTTTCTATTCTAATTGAGAACATTCATATAATAAATTATTTTTAAAGTCATCCGCAGATACTCTTACAACTTCTGGATTTTCCGGAACTTTAAATACAACTACTTGCGTTCCCTCCTCTGATAGGTTAGGTAATATTTCTTCTATCAGTGTATGTAAATCTATTTTTTGTGTTTTACAGTTTTCCCATTCATCTCCTATGCATTTCATAGCATACTCTTTAAATGGCCAGATAGGCATAGACAGATTTCCCTCTTTATCTGAAGTTGTAACAAACCCTTCATTTAATTTCAAAGACCACGCCTCTTCCCAGTCTGCAATACGTTTTACAGAGTAAATATATCTATCTCTAGCTGATTTTTTTATCATGGCTTTAAACTCTGGACTCGTTTCAAATCCCTTACCCATATTAAACTCCTCATTTCTTTTTTTATTAAACAAGGGGCTTTATTACCCGCTCCTTTGTTATTTTTTCATCTTTTAATGTCAAGTATTGTTTCTCTCATTTTTCCCCAAGTTCATTGTACTGCATCGTTGCTATCCAATTGCTCTAAGCGAGAAGCATTGATTGTGGCATATTCTCCCTTTCATTATGAGCCATACATCAATTTTTGCTCTCACCTAAACTACTCGTAATCTGCGAATGATTACCTAATAATGAAACAAGTATACAAAAAGGAAAATAAATCCTAATAAAAAAGATTAGCATAATTCCCAAGAATTTATGCTAATTTTTTGATATAATTATACTTTTTACAAATACAACCCTGAGCTTTATAATCTATACGAATCCTATTATGGTTTGAAAACACGCAACATTTTTTAGAGATTGCTGGTTTCAACGACCGCATGAACTTAAATTACTACCCTGCACGAAATCAAACTGATTTTTACTGTTTATTAATCAACAGCTACTTTACCACTTGTCTGTATTTTTTAATTTCTTCCTTAACCTGTATGTCTCCCCATGGACTTCTAAGTAAAAAAACTTCATTCTCTCTACCTTTAATTTTAAAATGTAATCCTATTGATTGAATTCGATGTTTGTCGCCATTAACTATAGAGTATTTTATATCTCCGCAATCATTATCAAAAACACCCATTAGTTTCGTATCTGTATCCTTTTCAGCAGCCATCCCCCAATAGCGCAAATGATCAACATTTTCAGGTATGTAATAATCTTCATGACCAATTACCGTCCAAGTTCCTTCTTTCTTTCTTTTACCGAATAATCCCCAAGTATCTATAGGAATTGGCTCGAAAAGCCTTTTGTTGGTCATATTTGTATCAAAGATATTTTCTTCTGAAAAATAATCGAAAATTTCAACGATATGTCCTAAACTTATTTGAGAAATACAGCGTCCAAATGCATACTCACTATTATCTTGTTTTACACTAAAAATATCTCCCACTTGGAACTTACTTTTAGGCGTTTTCATCCTTTGCGCTCCTTTTCAGGTTTTCATAAAATTTTATTCTCTCATCACCCAGAGGGAAAAATGGATAGGCTACACTAAGTTAGACAGATTCCATAAGGGCTAGTACACTATAATTACTAACCTAAAGGAGCGTGTTTTTATGTCACGTCAACGTCGAACTTTTACAGCTGATTTTAAACTTCAAATGGTGAAGCTATATGAAAATGGTAAATCTCGTGCAGATATTGTAAGGGAGTATGATATTACACCATCTGATCTAGATCGTTGGATTAAAAACCATCAAGAAACAGGTTCATTTAAGGCAGAAGATAACCGTTCACAGGAAGAAAATGAACTATTAGACCTACGCAAAGAAGTACAACGCCTGCGAATGGAGAACGATATCTTAAAGCAAGCCGCGCTGATCATGGGACGAAAATAGATGTGATTCGTAACAACGCTCACAAATATTCGGTATCAGCAATGTGCGACGTCCTGCAAATTCCAAGAAGTTCCTACTACTACCACTTAAAAATACGCGAAGATGATGAACGACAAGCACAAGAAGCCGATTTACAAGAGACTATTTATGTCATCTTCAAACAAAGTCGTAATAATTACGGGACACGTAAAATAAAAAAAGAACTAGAAAAGCAGAATAAGATAGTTTCAAGACGACGAATTAGTCGCATCATGAAATATCTAGGTCTTGTCTCAAACTACACGGCTGCCTATTTTAAACCGCAGAAAAATCGTAGTAATGAAGCACCAGTAGCCAATGTTCTAAATCGTGAATTTGAACAAGAAAAAGAATTATTAGTTTTAGTCAGTGATTTAACATACGTACGGGTCGGAAAAAAATGGCACTATGTATGCTTATTTGTCGACCTCTTTAATCGTGAAATTGTTGGTGCAAGTGCTGGGCCAAATAAAGATGCGGCGCTTGTTTATAAAGCTCTAAGTAGTATTAAAGGGAACTTAACAAATGTGCAACTTTTTCATACAGATCGAGGTTCAGAGTTTGATAATAAGCTAATGATAGAAGCAACTGAAACGTTTGGAATCCAACGTTCACTAAGCGCGAAAGGATGCCCGTATGATAATGCCATCGCAGAAGCTACATACAAGAGCTTCAAAGTTGAGTTTGTCTACCAACGTACTTTCTTAACTCTGGAGCAGCTTGAGCTTGAACTTTGGGATTATGTACATTGGTTTAACAATATTCGCATCCATCAAACTCTTGGCTATCTTACACCAGCTCAATTTAAAGAACAGTATATATAACTGCCATCGAAGAACGGCTTTACATGGAGTGGCGGGCATGATAGCCTCCGTTTGGCAGAGCCAGTTCTATGAAGCTGGTTCCTTGGCGCAAGAATCATGCCCGTAGAGGCTCCATGTCAAGCCACTTCATAATAAAATCACCCTTAAAAGAACTGTTCAAATTAGTGTTGACATTCCAAAAGCCATCAGACAATTCATAAACCCTTTCAGACCAATAATTGTCCTCTTTTAACAATGCCTGTTTGTCAATATCACTAAAAAATGTTTCTAATGTTTCAATAAAGCTATCAAAAGAATTGTCACTTATCTCATTATTTATTATTTTATTATTTTATTAACCATACATAGATAGAGGTTATTAAAACATATAAATTGATTGATGTCAGAATTACAGAACCTCACTTTTATTTTCCCATTATCTTCAATTAAATGTCCAATTGTTCCATTCTTCTTATCTAATACAAAATACCCACCAAGATCATGACCAAAAATAACCACAGATTGTTCGTTAATGTTGAATGAATAGAAATCATTTAAATAAAATGTAAGTGCATTATTATAATACGGTAGTAATAAATTTATTTTCCTAAATTGCAATCACGCTTTTTATATAAGCTTTTTACAGTATAGCCGCCATATTATTTTTTTGACTGAAAAACAATAATTTAGATAAACAAACTTTGTAATTCTTCATATTCACCAAACCAAAATTTTAGTGCATCTTGATTTATACCGTCTCTCCCTTTCCACCAATCAACGGGATATAACCAATCTGAGCTATGTCTAGATCTTGGGGCTAAACCAAGATTTATGAATTGATGTAAGAAACCTTTATGCTCTTCTGTTTCTAAAATACTACAGAAACCAAGCGTCTCCAGAAATGCTTTTCTTTGTTCTGCATTGGATTGAAATCCTTCAATTTTTCCAATCTTTTTTTGAACTTTAGATGGTGAATCATTACTTTCTGCATCTTTAATAATCCCAATAACGGATTGAAAAATATCAAAATCTTCTTTTGTCGGCTTTACATGTGGAAGCTTATTATGCTGTTGAAGTATAAATGAAAAATCAAATATGTTACCTGAAATAATCCCACCATGACTAAAACGAATTTTATTAATGAATGTTAGATCTACTAAATCTTCAACATTATTGGCACATATTTCACAAGACATAAAATCACTTTTAAAATCATGGATAGGAAATTGTCTCATAATCACATATACTGGTAAACCCGATCTCCAATCTAAACGCTGGTTACTTAAACTTGCCAGAAATAAATCAACTGTGAAACGTTTAGTACATTGTTTCATTTCAAACATTGCATTCTCAATAGCTTCATTATGTGTCTGAAAAATTTTATCAAATATATAACCTGCTGTTTTAGCATACTGAAAGTCTTCCTCTGATGTTTTCTCTGGATTTAACAATCTATAATTTAATAGAATTTTTAAAGCTCTATCATTATATGTCATTCTTTAGAATGCTCCTCTATTTACATTTTAAATCCTAATTAAAATTGGTGGTTGATGTACATATAGATTATTAAGATACTTATCAGCCGTACTTAATCTATGCTCCCCTTGTTCTGTTAATGGTTTTCTGGTATGTTGAATGCATTGTTCTTCAATACCTCTCGCCGTATCTTGGTCTGTTCCTTTTGTACCTGCATGTCGACGTTCAACATCACGCCCCAGACGAAGTTATTAAATTCATCATAACTTCCCAAGGATGTATTCTTATTTGACGATATCGATATTAACTATTTATGTTCACGATTTACTTCGTCAACCGATGGATTTTTAATAGCATTAATAACGTAAATTATTACCGTATTCCTCTAGTTCAGTAAAGAGTTCATCAGCATTAGCTTTAATGCCTTCTCTATATTTAGATGGTATTTTTTTTTCACACCTATTAAACCATTCATTAAATGTTTCTTTCCATTCCTTTGTCCTATATTGTTTAATCAATAAATTTGCATTAACAGGAAACTTTCTTGCGAGCATTAATAAAATATCAATATGCGTTAACATTACTTGATATGGTTTATCCGTATTCTTCAACCATTCATTACTTTTGTTTATTTCCTCAATTGCCAAAATAATGTAACGAGCATTTTCTTTTTCCGCTGCATCATTATCTTCAGGTTTTGTTCCAAAAATTCTCAATCTCAACATCTCCTTAGAACTTTAATAATATTTTAAGTTTAAATTTCAAAAAAGGATCTTCGTACATTTAGCTCTTTTAATTCACGTAGTAGCCCTAAAAGTATTCCTATCTGAAAACGAAAATTCCCTATTGTTAAGTGCTAATTCCACAGATAATCTTAGCTGTGCATTAATTTCATTCAAGCAAATGAGAGTATTAAAACCATCTTCATCAAGAATATCCATACCCTCATCTTGAACCTAGATTATTCACCAACCAACACAAAATCCCAGGGAAAAGCTGACTTGTCGGCTTTTCCCTGGGATTCTCTTTTTCACTTAAAAGATGAAAAAAGAATCCATTTTTGTTAAGGTTATTGCGACAAAACAAAACCATCTCAAGAAAGGATTCTTATGATGACTACTTTATCGCAAATTCCCTTACATTTCAATCGTTCTATCAAATTATCTAATGATGGAGATGCACTTTCTTCGGATACTGGTCATCTTATCTTTCGTGAATTTGACGAAAAACTAGGCTTCTCTCAAACGATTGCCAAACATCTACAGTTAAAAGATGAACGCTTGTATTGCATTCACCAAAATGAGCAGCTGCTTCGCCAAAAAATCTACCAACTGATCGCTGGTTATCATGAAGACGATGCAGCAGATCAGTTGACGCATGACCCAGTATTTACGCAAGTGCTAGGTACGCCAGCACTCGCTTCTCAACCATCATTATCGCGCTTTTTTAAACGGTTCGATTCACAAGCACTCGATCAACTCCAAGCGGCGAATCAAGAACTACTCGATCGTGTTCATCATGCTCGACAATCGAAAGCGTTGATTGCCGATTTAGATTCCACACATGCCGATACATATGGAAATCAAGAAAAATCTGCGTACAATGGCCATTATCGAAAAGTTGGTTTTCATCCACTCCTCGCTTTTGATGGGCTGACAGGTGATTTTTTGAAAGCCCAATTACGACCTGGTAATGTGTATACATCAAATAGTGTCGTAGATTTTCTACGTCCCCTGCTTGAACATTATAATAAAACCTTTCCGGAAACCTCTGCGCTTGTACGTGGGGACAGCGGCTTTGCGGTACCAGATCTTTATGAACTATGTGAAAAGGAATCCGTTTACTACATCATTCGTTTAAAGGCCAATGCTCAACTAAAGGCGCTCGCTGAAGAACTGCACCCTACACATGAAATTCGTGATGTATCCGTGACCGAGCGCTATATCGATGAATCCATTTATCAAGCGTCTTCTTGGTCCGCACCACGAAGAATCGTTATTCAATCGATTCGCCCAGCTGGTGAACTGTTCTTTTCTCATGCTTTTTTTGTGACAAATCTGAGTGAAACTTTCTCACCACAAGCCATTGTTGAATCTTATCAACAACGAGGTACGATGGAAAATTTCATTAAAGAAGCGAAGAACGGTTTTGGTTTCGATCAGATGAAAAGTCATGATTTCGTTGTTAACGAAGCACGCATGATGTTAAGTCTGCTTACCTATAATTTTACAAACTGGCTCCGTACACTGAGTTTCCCAAAGCGCTACAAGGGTATTCAAATCCAAACAATTCGCACGCGCCTCATTAAAGTGGCAAGTAAACTAGTGAAATCTGGACGCTCACTGTACTTTAAATTGTCTTCTAGCTTCGTGTATGCACACTTCTTTTGGGACGTACTGACCCGGGTCCAACAATTAGAAATCAAATAACCTTTTTTAAAAAATCGACATCGCACCAAGGGAGGAGTCTGCTCAAAAAACGAATTTCTTTCCATTTGCTTTCTATTTCTTCTTTCCTTAAGCATAGATTCACAAAAAAACGAGACTACTATAAAAAAACTCATGAAAATCCGCAAACTTTAAATGGCTATGAATAATTCAGGTCTAATACTAAATCAACTGGGTTTAATTTTTTCTGCATTTTTCAAACGCCTCCGGATTGTCTGTATTCAATTTTATTATTCTCGTAATTTAGAGTTAGAAATATCAGGATACACTCCTCGTAATTCATGTTGCGGCTCATTTGATGCTTGGAACAGTCTCTTTATCTTTATAATATTGTGTTAAAACATCCAGTGCCTCCCTCACATGATTTAATAAATCAGAATCTAGCTCTCTATTCGTTCTTAATTTTACTGGTACTGAATTTTCACTTACTAACCCAATATAAATTATTTCAATCGCTTCCTGTATATCCATACTTTCACTTCCTTTTAAAAAAGTAACCTTATTCATCGGAATCTATCGAGAAGCCCGTTTGAATGAGGTTACTTTAATCATTAACATCTATTTATCCTTCTTCTTTCTTGCATGAGCTAATTTTGATTAAACTAAACCAAAATTCTCACCTTTTACTCCAATTAGAAGCTTTTTTTCATAGAAAAACTTCCCTATTTCATGTAGGCGTTCTTCCGGAACTATCCACAACCAATTCCCTTGTCCTATTTCTTCCAAAATACCATTCCCAGGAGCTTGTATCCAATTTTTAAATGAAAAAGTAGCACCTTCATACTCTAAAAAATCACGGTTTATGATGTTGACTGGATATATGTGTCTTAGTTTAGGAGAAGAATTGTAAAGTATATCTCTGTTTCTAGGATTTAATGCAAGCCACCAAGTATGATTATCTTCCATATATAAGTCTAGACTCTCACCTTTCCCCCAGATTGTTTCATATGAAAAATATCCAAAATTGACTATTTTATCATCTAAGTAAGATTTTAATAAATTTACAAGAATTTGTGTATGATTAATTTCTAAACTAGTATTAAAGAAAATCTGTAACTCTCTACTAGGTTGATCAAACCTTATTCCATATTCCCAGGAGCTTGGAACTTTCAGACTTTTACCTTTAAATATCGTAAACGAAAATAAACTTTCTACATCTCCTTCATGCATCTCATTGAATTCACTTTGAAACTTTTCAAGACTCTTCCTCTCTAACTTCTGATAGTTCACGTCATAACTAACACTTTTAAGAGGAAATCCATTGTTAGAAAACAGCTCAATAGATTTTTTTATCCATTCTGAGACACTGCCACAATAGCCATAAATATTACAATATATTCTACCATTTTCTATATCCATATTGAACTTCCCCCGATTGACCTAATTAATTTAAAGAAAGAGATGCTCAGTTTGAGATTTATTGCTGCTCTTGCCTATCATGTCAAATTCTCTTTCCATTTATTAATTTATTTGTACTACTTCACCTTATTTAGAGGAATGCCCTTAATTTCATTCTTTAAAATTTATTATTCAAAAGAAGCTGTAATTAATAATCGGTTGTATATTTTCTACCTTTTCTTCACTTCTTTGAAGAATATACATTAGGTAGAAATAAATACTTCAGGGTCTTAATTTATTTTTCCATCTCTAACAAAAATTTATGTACTATTAATATTTAAAGTTGAACCAGAACAAAAGAGTAGCAATAAAAATCCAATTTTAAGGTATTTTATGTTACTCTTTAATAAGTCAATTATTACAAATAGACCCATCAAATGCTACCCTTTTGTTTGCAAAGCCACTATCTAATAAATACTTGTAGTTTTCAAAATATATCTCTTCTGTAACATGGGATATAATTTCATTTGTTCTATCTTCTACGGAATAGGGGATTCTTTTCCGTAATGTTACAGCAAGCATTAATATATTTACAGCGGGAGGCAATACCATGAAAATTGAGCAATTCACCAAAAATGAAACATTATGGCTACAACTTGAGCAAGAGCTACTTTCTAAACAATATAAAATTGAAACAGATGTCTATACTTCTGAAATCATCACCCCTTCTTTTTCACTGAACGACATCACACTGCATGAAGTACTTTGCCACTATCAACAGCTCGCATTGTTAGATGCATTTCGTCAAGAGCTTGGCTTTGAGACACAGCGCTACTGCCTTTCTAATTTCACTAACAAGCACCGATCATTAACCTACATACCATTGTTAAGCTACTTTGCAATAAATCTAAGAAAATATGGTGCAAGTTTTGAATATTTAACAGTTAAAGTATTGTTAGCAACCATTAAAGAATTAGATACAGAAACGTACAACTCATTAATTACAATTGGCTCTGGCACTTTACCAGCACATAAACAACAAATGGAATCCGACCTGATTTTTTGCCAAGCAAATGATGTGCTGGCAAAGATTACGATTCAAATTAAAGAAGAAAGCGAAGAGGCTTATCGCCAATCATTAGCTTACTTAAATGCTTTATTAGAAGAAGATTTCCCTAAAAGCTATAACATTCATTATGAAGGTAAGAGTAACTTAGTGCTACCAATCGAGCATTTACCAGTTACATCATCACATCACTTCTTCGCTAAAGCTGTCAGTTACCCTAGCCTACATGCCGCACTAGCTGAGTATAGCTATAAGGCGATGGCACAATATCATTTTTATCAAGATGTCGATGAGGAACAGGCTGCGATGCCGAGTACATTCGCCGTTTTTGGTCTTGGTTTATACGATAAAAGCTACGGCAAGCTCGTTATCGATTATATGTATGAATGCGATGGTGACCATTCACCAATGCCTGAATACTTTGCGAAAGCCTATGTTAAAACATTTGGACTAACACCGGAAACATTGCCCGTCTTTGTATGTACGGTACAATCTGTACAAGAAGTTCCGTATGATGCTTTCTTTGAACAAGCTATGAGCATAAATGACAACTTACAATGGTTCGAAAAATTTATGACGACGCCACTTCTAGAGCTTTGTCCATATATTCCTCTCGAACAAAACGAAGAAATTGAGGAATATAAAGATATGGCTGTAGCACAGCTTTTATATACATGCTTTGGCATCATCCATTTGAATGACTTTACAAGTTCAGCATTTATGCGCATTCCAGAACCATATCGC
Organism: Lysinibacillus sp. G4S2; assembly: GCF_030348505.1. Lineage (NCBI taxonomy): Bacteria > Bacillati > Bacillota > Bacilli > Caryophanales > Bacillaceae > Lysinibacillus > Lysinibacillus sp. G4S2. The sequence goes on from NZ_JAUCFJ010000002.1 coordinate 3,024,664, forward strand.
ACACGCTTTGAGGCGATTATAAAAGAACTTATTTAAGGAGTATTTTCATGCAAATTGCCTATCAAGAAATGTTAACGATACCTTGGCACCGTTTAACAACTGCATACGGAAGAGGTACAAAAATTCCAGAATTAATAAAAATGGAGCAATATGGTGAGCTTGCACAATTAATTGAACATCAAGGCACTCTATGGCAGGTAACACCATGGGTTATTCAACAGCTTTTACACACATTACCGAATCGATCTGTAGAAAGTGTAAAGAAGGAAGAAATACAGTTATATATTGCAGTTGCTTCTGCTTTTACTTGGGATGAGCTGACATCTAGCCCTGTGCAGCATATGGATGAATTGCTACAGGAAAAATGGCTTTGGTCAGTAGTTGAAGATGAGGAGGAATGGGAAGAGGAACCACGCGGCTATGAAGAATGTGCTTTTATTAGCTACTATGTTTACAGTGAATATCAAATGCGTGCAGCGATACCCTTATTCCAAAATATCGCAAATATGCGAAAAGATTTAGCTCCGAGTTTGACAGAGCTACTTGAACTATTGGCGAACCGCCAAAAGCTATGGGAAACAATTTGATTAGAAGGCTAACAAAGGGGCAGTGCTATGAGTGTGTCACTTATTATACTTGCGTCCGCATGGATGTATATCATGAAAACTTTCAAGATCGTAGGATTATGAAATAATATTAAAAAGAGTGCACCTTTACGATACGCACAACAAATGGCCAGCTATCTGAAATTTTTTTCGGATAGCTGGCTATTTTGCATGACAAGTGTTAATGCATTAGTTGACTACGAGCTTACTGCTTTTGAATATATTTTAGCCATCCACCTCTACAGAAATAAAGCTTTCCATTACACCCACAAATTCAATATCAATTAAATGATCCTCATCAAGCTCATTCTGCGTGTAGGTAAAGCGTTCACCTACCTCATCCACCTTTAAAATAGGTAAATGTAGCTTCTTCATTACATCCTCTATCGTTGCCTCTGGATAAACATGTTCAAATTCTACACAAAACCTAGCCAGCTCTTCTAATTTAGCGGTATATTGATTTCTGACATTCTCAGCAAACCGCATACTTTTATCGTTCATTAAATGCTCCGGTATATTGACCTTCATACCATCAAGAGTCGCTTCATACTTCATAACCCTTATACCTGTTTGAAAACTCATTTATCCCTCCTCGTCTAGCACTAACCCTATTCATTTTTTAATAACTCTTTCATAATGAGTGTTTCTTCCCTGCTTCTAGCTATATCTAACGCAATTTCTCCAAAAACATTTTAATTTCTCGATTTGCACCTCGTTTTAGAAGTAGTTGAATAATATCGATGCGTTCCTCACCGTCTGAAACTTGCGTATGTAAAGGGGTATTTCTAGCTAATTCCCCTTCCGCTTCATCGTTCTATCACATTCTATTTTTGAGAGTCTTTTATTAATCGTTTTTGAATGGAAAGAACTTCAGGAACAAAGATTCATTTAAGTTCGTTTAAGTAAAAAAGGAGGAAAAGTATGGGAATCAATTTGAATTTGTGGTCATTCTTCATGTCTTTATGCTGTATTATTTTATTTTTCATAGCAAGTTTTTCTGCAACTTTTATAAACTTTTTTGTCGCATACCTTCATTTCCATCCATTGAATGTTGTTTTACTATTAACAATCCTATGTTTTTTCTTAACGCTCATTGGAATGAAAGATGTTAACAATACAATGTCTATGCTTAGAAGCTTTATTTCAATCGTTCTAACATTGCTTTTAGCTAGCATCATATCTTTTATATTATTTTTTGGAAGCTTGTTAAGTTAGCGCTACTATGTGAAAATCGGCATTGTCCTTTAGACGAATTTGATTAGGATTCATTTATCTATATTGACGAACGTTTGTTCTGTTTGCTAAAATGATTAAAAAGGAGGCAATTTTTATGCAAAAAACTAACGCCATTGAATTAGTACATTTCTCAAAAAACTTTGTGGATGTTTTGAATGACTTTGAACTTCCGGAAGAACAATGTCAATTTACTGCCCTTCCAAAAGAGATTTCGATCGAAATGGTTGGACAGTATCCAATTGTTATTTTGAGCGACAATGTACCTGTAGGTTTTTTTGTCCTACACGCAACAGAAAGAGTAAAAGAGTACTCTAGCAATCCAAAGGCTTTGCTACTTACAGCATTATCAATTGACCATAAGCAGCAAGGAAACGGCTATGCAAAAAAAGGGATGCTTGCACTATCTGAATTTATTAAGAGAGAATTTAAAGACTGTGATGAAGTCGTTTTAGTCGTTAATCATAAAAATATTCCCGCTCAAAATTTATATTTAAAAGTTGGCTTTGTCGATAACGGGGAAAGAAGAATGGGACCTATTGGCGAGCAAATTGTTATGCACCTAAACATCTAATAGATTTTCAAAAATCACTCGTCATGACATGAGTGATTTTTTCTGTTGGCCCCTTACTTGTGGGCATTAGGATACAAGGAATTGAACCTACACATATGATTGTCATTGCGGATAAACTGACTAAGACGAAAATGTCATTGAAATGTGTAAGGATTACATACTCTTTTGGATGTGCTAATTGAATTATTCTACTTCATATCCCTTGAGTGCCTTCACATAGTTTACATAATATTTTTATTCAATCATCCTTCTATTTGGCAAGTTCTCGTGGTAACTCTCTGCTTCCACTCCGGAAGAAGTAACATTGCTGTCCCCTCGTCATTGGTGCTATACCTACCAAATGTTTTTGGTATTGTTTCAAAAACTAAAATTTCAGGATTCTTATAGGGTTTTCGCTTTAAATATTCTTCAATCGTCATCATACTTTCCTAATATTGTTTTATTAAATCTTCTTTAGAAGAGAGTCTTCTTCACCAGTCTCCAATTTCAACTCATTTGTCAACGAATTATTTTTCTAGGCATTAAAAAACCCCCTTTAAGTAGAATGTTAATGACAGATTACTGTAGCTCTTTTAACATTGTCTACTTAAAGGGGCTAATATCATTGGGGACAGCCAATTTTTTAATTAGAGAGTTCACTTTGGATAATTAATTTGTTTTTACGTTTTTCATCTGAAGGGTCTTGGTTAATAATATAGATACCATTTTCTCCAGAAAATCTGTAAATGTCAGGTGTTTCTAACTCCCCTTTTTTAACCAGTAAATTATTCTTTACCTTAAATTTCATAAAAGATTTATCATCATAAGAGAAAAACACTTGATTATTAAAATCTGTGTAAAGATCATTTACATTTACATCCGAAACAACTTCTTGCGTATGTTTATTAGAAACATTATAAAAAAGAAGTTTTTGTTCATCAACTGTAGGTTCACTAGGATCATTAAATGTTAGATAAATAAATTGTTGACCATTTAACAAACTTGCCCAACCAATAAATTGATAGTCCGTTTTTATTTCTTCGATTTCTTTACTTTTCACATCGTATAAATATAGATAACCAACATTATTTTTTTCATCAGTAAATAATATTTTTCCATCCTTTGCAGATAAAAACGTATTCATAAATGTATGAGTGTTTAAATCGAATATACTTTCAGTTTCATTTGTTTTTAGATTTTTTAACATAACTTTCGGCTTGCTCGTCCTTATATCCATTGCTATCCAAGCTGCATAGTCTTCAACGAGTACAGGAAAAGCATTATGGATATTTGGATCATTTTCTTGTGTTAATGGTTGTATTTCATTCGTCTTTAAATTCATTAAATACGGATTTTTTTGTCCCCCACCTTCATCAGCATCAACCCACACTAACCAATTATCATTCATTTCTAAACCTTGGACAGATGGAAATTTAAATTTGCTATTAAATATAGTTTTGTATGTCTGAGTCTTTCGATTATATTGAATGATTTTATTATCTAGACGAGATGAACTCTTATGATCTACACTCATGAAAATTGAGCTAGCGTTACCTCTAAAAGAAGTTATGCTAGAAAAAGGAACATCTACTGTTTTGTTAAAATCTTTATCAACTATTTGATAATATTCAAGCGTCTCATTTTCAGCATTGTTATTGTTTTGAACTACTTTAAAAATAACTAGTAGAACAATGACTAAACCGGCAATTAATCCAAATGCTACTAATGCACTTTTTTTCAAAATTATCTCCCCAAATAAACCTAGTTATTTAAGGCACTTCACCAAAACATGTGCTTGACTAAGAGTCGTATCGGTATTCAATCCATTCAGCATTGCACTCAAGTAAAATCGTTAGAGTGCATCTGTATACCTTACTTTGTTGTTTAGTGGTACTCTTAACTTAGCAGATAAAGTTGCTTTTTTGTATTCATTTTCAATCAAGAACAGATTTTGGCGTTGAGCCTTATTTAATTTTGTTTTTTTACCAAATCATTGCAGGGTTAGCACCATCAGCTATATATACAGCTTTTGCAATACCTTTACCATCTGTAGTCGTATCCGTTGCACTTCCGATAGATGTCCAATATGTTCCAGTTCCCGTGAATTCTGTATGATGATTTGGATCTACAACCCTTAGAGTCTTATCGGATTCTTTGTATCCACTTATTGTTACATAATGACGATAATTTGTACCTTTATACTGTTTTATCCATTCTGTTTCTGTTAATAAGATTGGTGCTGTTTTTTGTTCCTTTAAGGTATCAGTAATACGTGAAATAAATGTTGTTTGAGGATCTTTGCTGTCAATAATCCTACCTACTATATAAGGATTTGAACTAAAACTATATACATTTTTATATTTATTTAAACCGTTTCTTAAATCTGTAGATCTTGTCGGTCCTTTTTCCGGTAGAACACCAATAGTCACACCAAAGTTTTCTTGGGATGGTAAACTTTCTTTACTCTTACTTTTTGCTTTGTGGAAACTTAAAGCTTGTCTTCCTGCCGCTGGGCCACAAAAATTGGTATACGCTTGCTTATTATAGGTAACTGGTATTGTATAATAGGCGGCAGCGCGCGCTAAACCTTGTTCTCGTTCTCGTTTTTCTCTTTCGGCAATTTCCAAATCTCTTTGTTTCGCCAATTCATCATAATATTCTTTGTTTTCCATATAATCTGTATCAAAATTCGAAACACCACTATCATTTTCTTCTTCTGAAGCTGCCTTAGAATTTTCAGGTAATGCACCAATACTCATTGTAAGTAAAAATAAAGCGCTTAAAGCATATTTTTTCATTATTTATCCTCCAATCTTTATTTTATTGTGTCTTTGATTCAAAAAAGCTAAGCATTGCAATAAGAAGCGTTTTCTTCAATTTCGATCCTCCTTTGTGTTTAAATAATTAGATTATTTTATTCGCATTTCGTCGTACCACTAAAATTTCGCGATAAATAACAAGTAGATACAGAAGTAAATATACTCCCTGTAACCAACCTATAAAAATCCAAAGTTACTGTCTAATGGAAATCATCTATAAACAGTATAATTATCTAAATATTCAGATAATTATCACCACCTCTCTCCTTAATGGTCAATCGTAGGGCATGTATTCGCAACTACATGTCGATATTACCATAGTATTTTGTATAAACAAGGAGATTTTTATCATCTTTCAGTTACCATTACAAATATTGTGAATTTTCTCTTTTTTTAAGAAATATATTAACAAAAAGAAAAAGTGTACCCATAATATAGTTCAAGTGGGTATTACCTAGTTTAGGATCAATTCATTTTTTGTTAAATTCATAAAGAGGCTTGGACATAAGTATTTTTATAAAGCAAAATTAAAAAATATCACAAAAGAAAAGCGCTAGAAAGCAACGTCTAAAATTGATTTCTAGTGCTTTTTAAGGTTCTGACGAGTTTTGTCCCAGCCTCTTGGTGAGAAATTAATATTTTACAATAATAAACCTATAACTTATGAATGGCGGAGGGTACTTATTCAAATACGCCGAGTAATATCGGTGTATTTAATACTTACATTTTCGAAATGACAATACAAATCAATAAAAATATTCCTGATAAAATAAAGAATACTTTCGGAACGTAGTAAGGACTAAATGTTAAAACAGCAGCAAATAGCTCACCTAATATTGTCCCATTCCCCGAACTTGTCCTACTATTCTTATCATGGTATTCCTTCGGTAAGAAATTCCAAATATCAACATAAATATTGCTATAGAACCTGAAAGAATCTCTCCCCATCCCCACATAAAAACACTTTCCTTCTTTTTCAATTTTAATTATCCGTATTCAATTAAATTTCTTAAAACATCTCCACTTTTTGGAGAAACGCCCCCCCGTTTTAACTTCTTTCCATAGAATATTTGACCGACCTATCAAATCTTAACAATGTATTGCCTTATTTTATATATGTAATTTTTTCCTCATTCAACTAAACTGCCCTAGTTAATTTAAGCGTAATCCGTCACAATATCCCTTTTCTTATTAAGAATCTGACCCCGTTTGTTGAACAAGCTAAAAATTTCTTCTACTGACCTGCAACACAAACTAAAAAAACGAATTCCAATAATAGGAATTCGCTCTGTATTAATTTTTTTACTAACTCCTACCACGCCACCGCTTCATAGTGTGAGGGGTATATGTGGCAACATATAAGATATTGATAGGTAGAACTTGATTTTAACATTAGATTGATCCAACCACAGAACACCTCCATTGTTATGCTGTATGATGGTTTTAACTTTTTATTATGATAAGAATTCAGCTACCACCAAAGCCGCAATACAATAAATATCTATTGGTATCAATAAGAAGCACCCTATCATCCGATTTAATTTTATATATACATTAGGTGGTATTATTTTCAATGCTATTTTTGTATTTCCTACGAGTTCATTATTTTTTCGTACCTCTTCAGAAATATTTTCAACCTTCAGTTCTGCTTGAGTTAAATTAGGATTATAAAAATCACTCTTTAAAAATGCGTATTGAGGATTTAAAATCGACAATTTTACACTCCTTCGTATCATCCTAATTCCTTAATAAATCAATTAAAAGCTTAAATTGCACGTAGCATTTAGTCTATTATATTCTCAAGATATTAATAACATGTGTGTATGCACCATTAATTTACAAAGTTTTGCAATGAGTACAATTAACATGTCGATTATTGACGTAAAATTTTAAAAAGTGTTTTTGGGGATTTTCACCAAAATATGCGCTTGGCTAAGAGCCGTATTCAATCCACCTAAACCTTTACCTCTTTTAACTATACTTTTATTAGTTCCCAGGTGTGTTGATTAACCATTTTTATCCACCCCAATTAAATTAGAAGGATCTGATTTCCGTTACGGGCTACTCGCTTTGTTGCTTTCGCACAGATAAAACAATTTGTTGCAGTCGCTTCGCTTTCGCACAGAGCAAGGCTTCCTGCTAGCGAGCGTCGAGTAGCCCTACACTACAAGCTCTTCATCATAACATGTGGTTGATTTCTTTGATAGAAAGAGCTTGTTTTTCGATAAATGCCCAAATAGTTTCGATAAAATGAGATTTTGTTTCGATAAAAGCTCAAATAGTTTCGATAAAGAGCGATTTTGTTTCGATAAATCTTCAAAGTATTCCTATAAAACGAACGAAAGTAGCTTTAGCCATTCTGTTTTGGGGCTCGGACACTAAATAGCAACAAGAAAAACCCTTTCATCGATCAATAATAAACCTATTTTTTCCTAATCAACACGCCTGATTAGTTCCATTTCTATTAAATCCATCCATATAGCCTTCTTCGTTTTGGTCTTAAAAAGTTGTAGAAAAATATCGTAAAAATAAAATGATTCCCCAATACACACCACCAAATCCAAAGAAACGCTCTTAACGTAAAGCCCTTTTAGTACAATATTTAAACTCCCTCTTTTCCGATAATAGCTTTTATCCGTGATTCTTCTTCAGTCTTATCTAAGTATTCAAAAAATCCAAGACGATTTCCCCAAGGGTCAGTAAATGTTCCCCATTTAGCTGAAACTTCTGGTCTTGAGTAAATTTCAAAGTTATCAATGTTAAGTTCTTTTATAAGTCTTTCTCTTTCAGCTTCAATATTTGTAACACCTAAACGTAAAGGGCCATTTCCTTCAGTAAGATTCCCCTCTGCTACTTGTAACCAACAACCAGGTATGAGTTCCCACTCTACAAAACCATCATGTGGTATGAAATCAGGTTTTTTGTTTAACAGTGTTTCATACCACTTATGCCCTTCTTCAATATTAGATACTCGTACTTGAGTAGTCAGTTCAAAAATCATCTTAACCCCTCCAGATTATGGTATATATTTTCTTTTCAATACATTTGATTAAACGTTATTTAAATTGCAACTTTTACTGTATCAGTAAATTGCGACAAAAAGGTTTGTCAATGAAAAGAAAAAAGAGTGCTTTCGCCTTTTTGCCTCAATTGAGAGAACATGTTATATACTTAAATAGTACATATTCAGAAAGCGAGGTATCCACCAATGGAAGAATTCAAAAAAGGAATTATGAAAGTGTTGAATGAAATGAAGCCAGAAATGAATCAACGCTTTGATAGGTGGATCAACGTCTTGTAGTCGAAAGTAAGCTTGACTTATTACAATAAATAGCCTGTATGCCTCACTACTTTACTACACTAAACAACATAGGAGTAATCAATATGACAAACGAAAACTTAATTATCGAATTGCTAGAAGAAATAAAGCAAGAACAACAAAAGATGAACCAACGTCTAGATAAAATTGAACAGCGTTTTGATAGAGTAGATCAGAATATCAATTTCTTAGCCGCAGAGATTGGGAAGCTACAGATGGTTAATCACAGCCAAGCAATGCATGAACAAGCCGAACCTGCAAAGCAAAAACTTGAAGTAAATGGACAAATGTCAGATGAAACCTTAAAGAATTCAGTACAAGGGACTGGCAGCTTGGAACATTTAGAAGAACTTTGGAAAAATGTCCTGGTTCGGGTTGGACAAGAAATTTCTAAACCAAGCTTCGAAACGTGGATAAAGTCTACAAAATTACTGTCCTACAATAGTAGTGACGCAACTGTGACGATTTCTGCGCCAAATTCGTTTGCTCGAGACTGGCTTGAGAATCACTATATGCACTTGATTAAATGTATATTAACGGAGCTTACAGGTGAAGAGTTGCTTATTAACTTTGTTGATCAAAAAACCATGACTGATTTCGATTTACCGAAGACGAACTAAACAAGCAATACCAAAAAGAGAAATTGCGCTGTGCAATTTCTCTTTTTGCTTGAACTGAAATTAATTATAACTCATCCTCGGTAACTTCATTTTTATTTCCATTTCCATTTCCGTTGCCATTACCATTACCATTGCCATTGCCATTACCGTTTCCGTTGCCATTACCATTACCATTACCATTACCGTTTCCGTTGCCATTACCATTTCCGTTACCATTTCCATTACCGTTGCCTGGCTTTACAACCAACACATCAAATGTTAGTGTGTGCTCACCATACGTTACTGTAATCGTCGTATTACCTTGACCTTTTCCTTTTACAGCCCCTGCTTTTACAGTAGCTATTTTATCATTCGCTACTTCGTAGGTTGCAAGCTTTGTAACATCTTTTTCTGTTGTTTTACCATCAAAAGTAGTTACTTCAGTAATCTTAACTGGAACTTCTTTACCGATTCTAGTTTCAACCTGAGCTTGATCAATTTCTAGTGTTACTATTGGTTGTTCTACAACAGGTGCTTTAACTGTAACATTTACAGTAACTTCATTATCACCGTATGAAATAGTAATTGTAGTCGTACCCTCACCTACTGCAGTTACTAATCCATTTACTATTTTTACAACGTTTTCATCTCCAACAACATAAGTAGCTTTTGAAGTTACGTCTTCCTCTGTTGCAGCACCTTCTGCAGGCGTTGACGTTTCTGTTACCTTAAGTTGTGCAGTTTCTCCAGCTGTTAGCTTTAGCTCAGTTGGATTTACAGAAAGTGTTACTTTTGGTTCTACTACTTCTTTTTCATATATCTTCGCTTCACCAACATTCCCGGCAGCGTCTTTAATTATTACTGATACAGCATTTGTTTCTGCTGTTACTGGGAATGTGAAGCTACCGTCTTGATTTAATTCAAAAGCAACTGGAGCTTGTACTTCGCCATTTACCGTCGAAACATAGGAAGCTTTTAATTTATCATTTAAATTGTAATCTAAACCGTATAAATATAACTCTTCATTGTAGTCGATATACTTATCTGTTACCTGTCCTGTAGCAACACCTTTAGCTACTGAACCAGTAATTTCTGGTTTAGTCGTTTTCACGATAATTGGTCCAACATAGTCGGAAACTACTCCTGATGCTGCAAGACCAGTGAAGTCAATTGTATACAGACCATCTGGAATCTTTGTGGCAGGTGCTGTTCCCCATGGTTTGTACTGCCCACCAATCTTCAGCGTATAAGAGCCTTTTCCTAGCGCAGTACCTGCATGCAGATAACCAATGTAGCCGTCTCCGTATTCTCCACCTTTAGGATTCATAATATCCCAAAGCTCAATATAATTAGTTGTTACATCTCCAGTTAATGTGAATGAAAGTACAGCTGAGTCTTTCACTCCATCTCCGTTAAAGGATAGGTCTGTTTCTGTAATCTTAAAATCTTTAATTTCAGTTGCTGCCGCGCCGCCAAAGTCAGCTGCGAATGGCAATGAAATTTCTGTATCTCCACCGCTGATGTAAATATACCCTAGTATTTCAGAGCCTTTCGGTGCCGTAGCTTGTGAAGCAGTTAATGTAATATTTAAAAGTTGCTCACCATTTAGATTAAATGTTGGCTGATCTACTGTAACAGTTGCATCACCAAATGTTTTTGTCACATCAATTGATACGTTATAATTGCCGCCGTTTCCTTTAATATCTTTTACTAAAACTTGTTTCGTTACAGAAATATCTCGGTCTTTAAGTGATTGCGGGCCGAAAGTAACTGTACCTTTCAAGTTTTCTGTAACTACACCAGTTCCATCTAAAATTGCGCTATCAAGTGCATAGGCAAGAATTTCTGGATGAGCTGCTGCATAAGCATCTACACGCCCTGCACCTTGAGAAAACACATCGTATTTTGTTTTATCAATAACCTTAGCTGTATTAGAAAGCGCCACTTTTACATCGAACGCGTTCCAATCAGGATTTGCTTGTTTAACTAATGCAACAATACCTGTAATATGAGGTGTTGCCATTGAAGTTCCTGTTTTACGACCATATGCTTCCCCATAATCTGCATCAGGGAAATCTTTTTTATACTTTGGAATCGTTGACATAATGTTTGTTCCAGGCGCACTTACATCTGGTTTAATATCAAAGTTTGGTGTAGATGGTCCACGTGAACTTGAATCGTTTACATCATCCCCCAGTGTAGTTGTGGAAGCAAATTTACCAAAGCTTACTTTTCCGGTTCCGCTTGCTAAAGCAGCGCGAATTGCAGCACCATCCGTTAGGGACATATCAAATGATGGCAGGAACTCAAATGAATCACCTATGAATGCGCCTGAAATGTTCGGTGCATTCGTTCCACCAGCAAAGTTATGAATAATTGTTGCAACTGCTCCATTAGCCTTTGCATTCGCAATCTTATCGACGAATGCGATACTACCACGAGAAATCAATGCCACTTTACCTTTTACATCAATTCCTGCATAGTCTTTTACTTCCCCGTTTCCAGGAACAGCAACTAGGTCAAATTCTCCTTGAAGCTGTGTTGCTAAATCTTTCCCAAAAGTCGTTCCAATTAATGGAAGTTGTTTTGTTAAGTTGTAGTTGCCAACTTTAACTTTCACTTCCCCGTTATACATTGTTTCAGGATTTGTTGTGTTACCAACAGCAATTCCTAAACGAGCGGTTGCAGGCGTACCCATTGTACCGCGATCCGGTCCATCGTTCCCTGTTGCAATCACTCCGATTGTTCCGGCCATCATTGCATTATTAATAGCAAATGAACCTGCATCCGTTTCTGAGTTAGGTCCACCACCAAGTGAAAGGTTGATAATGTCCATTTTTTCTTTTACAGCAGTTTCAATTGCTTTAACAATACCAGAGGAAGATCCACTTCCGTATGCCCCAAGAACACGGTAAGCATAGAGGTCTACTTTTGGAGCAATTCCTTTAATACCGAATTTGTTAGCTCCGATTGCTGCAATTGTTCCAGCAACATGTGTACCGTGAGAAGTATAGAACGCGCTTCCCTTTTCATTAAATTCAGGTGTCCCGGCTGGACGTTCCGCAGGCGATGTTTCCGATGCATCGTCATCTGCTCGAGGCTTCGTGTAAGTTGCTGAATTCGGAATGAAGTTTTTTCCACCTTTATAAACTCCAGCAAACTCAGGGTGATCTACATCAATACCAGTATCTAATACTGCTACTTTTATTCCTTGTCCTTCAAGTCCTTCCTTCCAAAGCTGTTCGATGCCAAGGAAAGAATTACTTGTATTCATTTGAGCTTCTAATTGATCTTCCTTAATAAGTTCCGATGATTTCATCGTATTATCTTCTGATGCGTAAACAATTGCATCAGGTTCGATTAATGTAATTCCTTCTACTGTAAGCAGTTTTGGGAGATCATTTGCTTTCACAGTTGCCGCAAAACCGTTTAAAACAGTATCAAATGTGTATCCTTGAGTCATCTGAACATTTTTAGCAGCTAACTCTTTTTTAACTTCTGCTTGTTGTGCTTTTACATTTGAACGAACTTCATTTGCTCGGGCATTAGAGAATTTTTGGCCTTTGACTTGGCTAATTCCTTGCTCTAGTGCTACAGGCTTTTCAGATAAATGAACGATGACTGCAACATCTTGATTGCCTGATACATTTTGTAAGCTTTCGTGAAGAGTTGGACCATCTTTAGACAAGCTTAGCTGTTCAGCGATAGCAGCCTTTAGTTCAATTATACTTTCACTTTGACTATCCTGCTTGAATGGTTTCGATTCTTCAGCACTAGCACTTGACAATGGAACAAATAGAGAAAGCACCATAACGAAAGCTAGAATACTACTTAAGAACTTCGTAAACTTAAACTTTTTCAAATCTCATTTCCCCCTCCGCCTTTAATTGTCACACTTTTCAGTTTAGTGTGATATTTCCAATTTATCACAAAGGAGATAATACTAATATCAGAATATTTAAACATTTTAAAATATTGATAATTAGTATCAGTTTATCAAATAGAGATTAAATCTATCTTCCTATTAATTTAATGAAAAAGTAGAACTTTCAAATGAGAAATGACTCAAAGTAATTCCTTAATTTTTTCAATTAATCCTATCAAGGCAGCAGTTGTAGGTATAGTCGGTGGTGTAGTTGCTTATAGAAAATTAGAAGAGCAGTAAGAGGAGTGATTGGAGGGGAATCGGTTTTTTTAGCGAATATATGATAAGCCTTTGTCAAATCCATTACGATGGGCAATCGGTTTTAATGCGCAAAGTGTCACCTGTTCACTGAAATATGCCTCTAATTCAAGGATGGTGCGTCTTAGAATAATATTTAAAATTGTGCCATCGTAAGTCATGCAAACCAGTATTGTACCGGTATGCCCCTCGCGAATGGCGAAATCATCCAGTTCAAGCGCGAGATTTTGACAATAATATGCCTGGTGCTGACAGGCGCTTATTGAACACATGAAGCTTCTTTCTTTTTCCAATCTCCCCCTTTAATAAAATTGCATTATATAGTATTCTTACTATGATAATTAATTCGAAAATTCAGAAATTTATAGCAAAAACACTGTACAGAGGGAACAATAAAAGTGAGAAAGGAATTAATAAGATGAGAGATATTAGAGTTTATCATGTAGATGCATTTACAACAGAAAAATTTTGCGGTAATACTGCTGGCGTCGTGCCAGATGCTGATAATTTATCCGAAGTTGAGATGCAAAGTATCGCAAAAGAATTAAATTTGCCGGAAACCGCATTTTTACTCCCTTCCAATAATGAAGATATAGATTATAAAGTAAAATATTTCACTCCAACTGAAGAAATCAACTTTTGCGGACATGCAACTGTTGGATTAACGTGGCTTTTGGCTACTGAGTTTAGTCTTGCTGAGAAAAAGGAAGGTATAGTACTAGAAACGAATATCGGTAGAGTACCAGTTGTATGGCATAAGGAAAATGGAAAAGTTATTGATGTGGAAATGACGCAAGCAACGCCAAAAACAGAAGATATCAATATTGATGTGAGAGCTTAGTCGACTGATCGGCGTCCATTCCGAAAGCATTGATGTAACCTATCCAATCAAACTAGCGAATACTGGTGTCTGGCATTTACTCGTTCCAATAAAAGAGCAAATCGATATCGACAATGCAGCACCTGACTTAACGGCGTTAGGGAAGCATAATAAAGAGCATAATATCAGCACGACACATCTTTATACTTTTACTAACTTGCAAGAATATAAATTATATACAAGAGATTTTGCACCAGGGATTGGCATACCAGAGGATCCTGTAACTGGTGCAGCAAATGGTGCATTAGCAGGCTTCCTCTATTTAGAAGGCGTTATTCCTCAAGGTGAAATAACATATCTTACAATCGCTCAAGGAAATGCGATAGGAAAACCTGGAACGCTTTATGTGACTGTTATTCCAAATGAATTAGAACCAGTCATCAAAGTTGCAGGAGCTGCTACCATCACAATTCGAGGTATCTTAACTATCTAAACAAATCAGCTTGAATTTGAGGTATTTTTATATTTCTTATTCAAGCTGATTGGTTCTTTTACGGTTTCCGTATTTTTACTATCTCTACACGCATTTGACATCCTCTGGAGGTTTTAACTTCTTTCAGTGGGTGTTTGGACACCTGCTGAAAGAAGTTTTAAACGGCTATGAATGAGCTCCTCTACCTGTGCTTTTAGAGCTTGTTTGGCATAACGTAGCACTTCATCTTCGCCTGCTGTTTTGATGATTACATCATCTCTTGAAATTTACAAACCTTTAGATAATCGAATCATATTATCCCTACAAATAGTGTCGTAGCTTGTTTCATAAAAAGTACCTCGTTAATTAAATTTTCTCAAACCGTTAATCATTTTTTGACTTAATATCTGGGACATTTTTTAATGGCTTTTGAAGTGCATCCACAATGGCTCCGATGATACTTGTTGCTAAAATACCCATTAGACCTAGTGATATAGGACCTGCTGGGTCGTCTCCTGTTATTTTAGCAAGCACCTTCAAGCTTACTATTCCTAACAGAATGAGGAAAATGACTGTAAAAGCACATTTTTTTATAACCTTCAAAGATTTAAGGGATAATTCAGAGAAAGCATTGTTTTTTTCGATATAGGTTAGTAGTTTAAATGCTTGATACAACGCAACAGAAAACGTAATACAGAATCCATATGCACATACTAAAAAGGGGATTAGGAAATAAGCCGTATCTGGATGTACCTTTGCATCTTTAATGGTTATCTCAGGCAACCAATAGATACATAAAGCAAGCATCGCAATTCCAATCAGAAAAATAATTACCTTTAAGAAAGTGGTTGAACCTTGTTTAACATTCATTTAAAGCACCTCACTTATCAATGACAACATGATTTTATTACATTATTTATCGCTTTTCAATAAATTTGTATTGTTTTTTATTATATTATTATTAAAAATCCGTAATTAATCATTTTTACTAAACCATGTATCAATAGAATTTATCATATTTTCAAATGCTTCTTCTTTAAATGGTGAGGCGATTCCTGAATGATCAAGTAAGTCTAGGAAAGATAAACGTCCCCCCTGTTTACATATGTCCATATATACATTCCAAGCAGTATACATATCTATTTGTGCGATTGACCAAATCTGCAATGCACAAATTTGAGCCATTGCATAGTCGATATAGTAAAAAGGAAATTTAAATAATCTTCAATTAAAGCACTCCGTTAGTACAATAATGGGTCTCGTCAGATTTATTCGGATTTACAACGATAAGACTTCAATTTTTATACACGATTTTATTCATTAAAGACGATGGTGCAACATTACTTCAAATGCTTCAAAACCTTTGCTATGACTGACTTTTAACAAAAGTGCATAAAAAAACGCATAAACAATATTAATAAGAAAAGCCACGAAACGTTGATTTAACAACATGCGTGGCTTCTTGGTGGATTTCCAAACTTTCATTTGGGAACGTTATTTTGTTTATTTATGTATACGTTATAAATCCGTGTTGCACTAAAGCACACGTTAATTAATAACATATTTTTTCACTAAATTAATGTAACAAAAAAATTATGAAGTGCGTGCAATATTATAACTGACCATAATGAACCGGTTTTCTTGTACACAAACCCAAAGAGTAGACCTAAAACAAAAACATAAATATGTGTCCCGAAATGGAAAATTATTTCATTTTGAATCCAAATTGGATAGTGTATCACTAAAAATAATAAAGCCGTTATAATATTCGCTTTCCAAAAAGCTAATTTTTTATTAATCTCCCGTAAAATTAATCCCCTAAAAACAATTTCTTCTGCAATCCCTGCCACTAGAATGCCATTAAGGTAATCATCAAAGGATAATGAAAATTGAAATGATTGCTGATTAATGATATATGTTTCAAAAGCAAAATATAAGCCAACTAACAGTGAAAGAACTACTCCCCAAAATAAACCTCTTTTAACATTAACGTTCACTTTTAAGTAGTCAAATGGGTTAGTATGTAAATAATATTTTATGTATAACCAAGTTGGAACAATCCATACGAACCCCTTAACCAACGCTTCTAATAATGGAGAAATTATTTCACCGAACGAATAAATGTAGTCAATTAACCATAATTCTTTAATTGCCCATACTAAGTAAAATATGAGTAGAAACCCTATCATCGATTTCACATCATTATTTTTCACTTTACTTTCAACACTTAATTGCGATTCCATTTCTACCTCCTCGAATGTAATTATTTACCTTTTTAGATTATACCATATTATTTTGTTCAACTATCCTGTGCCATTCAGAACAAGTAAATCGAACAGTCCTCTTTAAAATAATTTCTCACAGCGTCTCAGAGCGTTATTTTCTAATAAAAACAGCGACAAACACTGATTTAACAGTGCTTGTCGCTGTTTGAAATGTTAACAAGCTTTGATTTGAGAACGTTTTTAGATATATGTGTGTATATTTTATTCAACAAATTTAGTTTGGTTATTATTTATCATTTTACTTCACTTGTAAATTTAATTTATATGAGCGAATAAAACTTACTGCGTATTTCACTAAAAATATACCTAATATCCCACCAAGAATATTAAATAACAAATAGATAATATCCGTATTACCATTGTTTCTCATAACTACACCAGTCTCCCCAAATAAAAGACCAGCAAAGTAGATTCCCGAACAACTTAAAATAACAATAGAAATTGCTTTTTTGTTACTTTTTAAATTGAAAAGGAGTAATAAAGAAATCCCAAACGGTACAAATAAAATAACATTATAAAATAAAGCTGAATAACTCCAAATAGAAATATTAAAGTGCATCGTATCAAATATTCCAAACCAGTCATTTGTTGAAATAAAGCTGCTACTATTGTCTGCTGGATTTTGAGGAAGCGTGAATCCACCAAATTTAATTTGAATTAAGCTTATTAAGTAAAAGATAAAGCTATATAGAATAACTCGTTTTTTGTTACTTTTTTTCACTTTTCTAAAATAGTCAAGAAATACATCAATAAAAATATATACTAGCAAAATTAGAAATCCTAAAGGAACAATATTGTAAAGAACGTATGTTGAATGCACAATTAACATCTCCCACTTTTTATAACATTTTATAATCCTTATTCTACTTAATTTTACATTATAAAACAAACGAGTTTTCCACGTTAATTGAAGTACAAACAAGCTTCCCAGAGCGTTATTTTCTAATAAAAACAGCGACAAACACTGATTTAACAGTGCTTGTCGCTGTTTGAAATGTTAACAAGCTTCCATTTGGGAACGTTATTAGATTTATTTATGTATACGTTATAAATCCTTGTTGCACTACGCACTCCGTTAGAGAACACCATTTAATTAAATGATTCTTTTGTTCTTTATTATCCAAAATAAACCCCAAATACTCAGTAATGAAATAGCAATAAGCAAATAGATAAATAGAACTGAACCAAACAAGGTTAACCCTCCTAGTGTTTAATTCGATTTGTTTTTTTCAAGTTCTTCGATACGTTTTTCTAATTTCTTAATCTTCATGTCATTAAGCATAGCAATGACTAAAGCAACCATAGCAAAGGTAGAAGCAACGAATAAACTCACTCGGAAACCTCCTAATATTTGTTAGCAACATTGTACAATAGGTTGCTCAATGAAACAATTTACATTTCAAAAAGCACCCAAAGCGTCGTTTGGGAAAGATTTTTAGATTTGTTTTGTATACTTTATAAATCCTTGTTTCACTTTGTAACACTCACTCAACGAGTATAAAAATCCATATACTGATTGTCAAAAATGCATACGCAATATAAATTATTGTGTACATTGTTAATTCAATAGTTGAAAGTTTTCTTTGTTTTTTCGTTTTTGCCAGATGTCGAAAATAAAAAGAGGAACTAATAATTAGCACACATATAGAAATTACACGTAAACTTCTGCGAAGATTATCAAGCAAATCATCTCCTTTAAACCTATTACTTTTAATACGCCCGAAACGATCATAAGTTCCATATTTAAATAATTTTACCATTTACTCGACTCATCACCATAACTTGGGGTTGACTATATAAAAATTCAATAAATTCCCATTGAAGTATAGAAAAAAAGTGAAAACTCACGTATCGTAATTGTTGCTGAGACAAACCACGAGAGGAGTTTTCACTTTGTGCTCTAAGTTTATCAAATTAATTCTACCGTTGCCATCCTTTTTTAAAATCGCTCTGCCATCTGAGGAGGAGCCAAACATTTTTCACGTGGACATTGCGCCACAATCAATAACTTGTCCAAATGTATTGGATCGCTTTCATTTGATTCAATTTTTCACCGATGCCCAGCAGCGCAGACGACGCTACTTAGGTGAAGCAAAAAAACAGCACAAATCCCGATTTATCGACCGCTGTTTACCGCGAAAGCCGGACGAGTTAACAGAGGAAGAACGTGGTTTTGTGCGTGAATGGCTACGGGAAGATTTTCATACAAAGCATATCTATCAAGCATTGAATCACATGCGTTATGTGTTAAAAGCTACAACGGATACACAAGCAACAAAGCGCTTAAAAGACTGGCTCAAACTCACACAAGTGCTGTAGTTTCAAAGATAGCTAAAACCGTGATTGTTCGTGAGAAAGCCATGATAGATACCATAAACTCACCTTTCTCAAACGGCATTATGGAAGGCACAAATAATAAAATTAAGCTCATCAAAAGACGTGGTTTTGGCTACCGAAATGATGCCCATCTTTTCCTCCGTTTACGTTTGGAAAACAGGTCATTGATTTTGTCATCCCCGGATTTTGGTGATGAGCCATTTACTTGTGAAATAAAGAAATCCCTTAGTTTTTTAATTGAGGGGAGTTCTTCATTAGTACAAAAATTCTCAAGTACATTAAAATTCCATAAAGATCAAGTTTTTGTTTAGGTTTTCCTTTAAATTGTCTTTAAATTTAATAATTCTAAACCATTTCTGAAATCCCTGCCTTAATAATAATTATATTTTTTGGCTTTAAGTCTTCTATATCTTCTATTTGCTCCTCCGAAAAAATCAGGTAACTAACAATGTAAAGCAGCAAAGAGTTTTTCTAGTCATTAACACAATCAGGAAAACTTAGTAAAATATGTTTACAAACAACTTAAAGATAGATATACTTACAAAGTAAACAAAAAATTCTTAAGGAGGTCGAATGAAATGATCGTTATCGTTAAATTGATGTCATTGGTAGTTACAACTTCAGTAAAAATGAAAATCACACATTCGACCAGATCGGAATGGATCGCTTAAGTTTTTTTGTAATTAAGCATACCCATACCGCAGGGAGAAGTGTGCCCCTGCGGTATTTTTTGTGCCTTTTTTCACCGTAGGGGAGTCTCTCTACGGTTTTTTTCATTTTTCATGGTAATTTAAGGAGGTGATAATAAATGATAGTAAACATTTTTGCTCTCACGATAACTATTACAAAACGTGAGATCTCTCTTGAGAAAGCACTTCATAATGAAAATGTAAAAAAAATCTTTGAAGAGAACCGAAGAAAAGTAGAAAGTTATATTCGTATTCGTCCATATTAATTTTGTTAATTAAAAAACATGAAAGGTGGGAATTGAAATGATTTATATGATCAAAAGACGTCATGCAGTTTTATGGGTGGAGAAAGACACAACCACCAGATGAAGTAATATAAAGTGACAATATAGCTATTTAATTTTATAATCTCAGTAAAGCTAACCCGTTCTAACCTAGGACGGGTTGCTTCAGGAGGTATTTTGCACTTTTTTAAGCGATATTTTAAGAAAATGCGGAATTACAATGTTAGGGAAATTCTAATTCTATAAAGCGTAATTCCTCGATACTAAAATTGAATTTGGCGATTTTTAGCTTAATTCCATTATTCTGCCCCGTTAGCCATCCATGTAGCGCAAAGATAGCGTTATATCACAGAGAATGAAAGATTATTACGTTTCTTTCACGGAAGTACAATAAGTTCAATAAAAAAGTGAATCTTATTATAATGATAGGTAAGCCTTTGACGTTATCTCCGGCTTTTCCCCCACTTCACACCGTACGTGCGAGTTTCCCAGCATACGGCGTTCCCATTAATCCAATTCATTCAGATTTTATGTGTAGGCTAAGTTGCTACTTAAAGTCAGATTGTGGCGTTCAGACATTGCTTACGCAATTCATTTACTTTCAATAGTTGCTTTTCATCTAATTTCAATGCTTTGAGTAGCATTTGTATTTTCTCGAGGTCTTTTAAGTGGATTAGTCGGTGAATTGATTCATGGATAATCATTAAATTGGATTCCAACAAATCCAATTTATTCTTTCTATGTCTTAAGCAGACGAGTACTTTTCTTCTATTATTAAATTATTTCATTGTTACATTTCAGTCGTAAATGAAACAATAAGGCTCATTTAATTGATCAAATAAAAATCTCATACTTAGTTAGAAAGATTAACTCCATTTTGATTAATCTTTTTTCGAAATGGAGTGTTTTTGCGTTTGCTGATAAATAAAGGTTGAAGGAAAAAATTTTTTAATCAATCTTTATTCTAAAGCTACACGTATATGATTAGCCAACAACTTTTCCACCTGTGATTTAAGAGCTTGATTTGCATAACGGAGTACTACATCATTACCTGCAGTGGCAACTTGCACGTCACTAAAGTATTCATCTACTGGTTGCCACCCTACTACTCGTATACGTTTTTGTGCAAGTTCTCGTTTGAGATTAAAATATTCTTGTCTTAGATCCTTTAGCAATGAATCCATCATTGGAAGAAATACCATTTTCATTTTAAACTGCTCTAATTTACAATAGTCAACCTGCAATGATTTAACTGCTAGCTCTAACAAAAGATACTTATGAAGTAACTGTCTTTCGTCGGCTTTAATCATAATAATCAGCATCCAGTTGGGCTGATTGAATACTTTGGATTGGAATACTTTTCGTTTTAAGTAGTGTTTCAAGTATGAGTTCATTAGTATTCATCGATTTAATTATTCCAGTCCATTGTGTGATTTTGTAGTCCTTCCACACTTCTAATTTTATGTCCAATTGCTGATTAAAAGCTTGATCAATTGTTTTTTGTAGTTCTTCCAGTTCCCACTCAGTCAACTCTCTTCGCTGTTCTGTATGCTCTTGTTTGAACTCTCTAAGAAGCTCTAAATGCTCCGGCAACATCATCGATGCCCATTTAATATTACCCCTGTCTTGTATCATTAATAAATCACTCCTATGCCAAATGACCACCAACTAAGTGATCTCGATTAATAGCTGTACCAGCTTCTGTGAAAGAAACTGCTCTTAATATTGAGGTAGCTCCAAACCTGTTACGTATTGCATCCATTGTAGGACCGATTATTTGACGCTGTGGCTTACGATCATCGAATAAATCTAATTGGATACTATGCTCTCTTTCCAGGTTGGATATTCGGACAGATAACTGCCGAGCTGGTTCACCTGCAAAATGTTTATCCAGTAATTCAATACAAGTTTTATACATTACCAGTGTTTCGCTTGTTGGTACTGCAATCGTTTTAGAACGATGGAATCCTTTGGTCATAGCGTTTCGACTATAAGAAAGACCAATACTAATTGTACGGCCAACATAACCTGCATCCCGCGTTCGCTTCATTACGTCCTCACACATTTCAAGGAGCACTACAGAGATTTCTTTTCGTGTGTGGTAATCCCTCATCAGCATTTGGCCCTTCCCAAAACTTAAAGCTCCATTTGTTATTAACGGCTCCCCTAATGTGGATAAATCGATTCCCCATGCATGGTAATAAAGTTGATTGCCCATTACACCAAAGCGCTTTTCTAATTCTTTTAGATCTGTATTAGCCAAACCACCGACTGTTTGTATCCCCATAGCATTTAGATTTGCTTCCATTCGTTTTCCTATGCCCCACATTTCAGAAAGGGGGCGAACTGGCCATAATTTTTTTGGAATATCTTCATACGTCCATTTAGCAAAGCCTGTTTTCTTTGCTTCAAGGTCTAAAGCTAATTTGGCTATTAACATATTTGGTCCCATGCCTACTGCACTAGGTATATTAAATTGGTCAAGAATAGCCCTTTGTATTTCCTTAGCCGCTTCTTCAGGTGAACCCCAAAGCTTTTCAGTACCGGATAGATCAACAAAACTTTCATCGACACTATAAATATGTATGCACTCTGGCGGCACATACTTTGAAATAAGACGAGTGATAGCCATCGACATTTCAATGAAGAAACTCATCTTCGGTTCAAAAAGTTTTATGTCTGGATGCTTGGGTATTTCAAAACGGCGATTTCCTGTTTTTATCTTGAATCGCTCCTTCATAGGTGGCGATGCAGCTAAGACAACGCTACCAGGTTGAGTGAAATTAGCTACGATTGCGATTGGGGTTGTCATGACGTCTAAACCTTCAAGCATTGCCATGCAACTAGCGTAAAAACTTTTCATATCAATACATATAATGGAACGTTCAGGGAGGTTTTCATACATTAAATGATCCCTCGCTCTTTATAAACAACTGAAACAATAACAAGAACATTATCGAGAATAAAAGTACGCTTTGCCTGTTTCTGGATACACCTTTTCGTGATGACTTCAGACTTTGAAATGTACACCATATTTACTAACTGATTGTGTTGCATCGCTTTTATTAACTTATCTTTCATTGTTTCCACTCTCCCTCCGCAAAGAAAAAGAACGTTAGTTCGTATATATTATACGCACAAACGTTCTTTTTTAGAAGTGGTAATTTTTAGATCAGTCTTTTTGATTGATCGAGAACTGATTTAAAGCCCTGTAATTCCCCAATATATCGGAAGTTTTTAATGACACTACAGTTCTAATTCTTTCTAATACAAATGGTATTGTAAATTTATCTGGGCTTAAGGAGTTATTCATTTCTTCCCAATACAACGGTGTGGCAATTAGTCCTTTATCATTACCCTGGGGCGAATACGGAGCTATGATTGTTTTCCCTTCACGGTTTTGTACATAATCTAGATATAATTTATTGTTCCTATTCTTTTTCAATCGTTCTGTTGTGAAGACTCCTGTTTCTTCATATGAAAATGTAACCGTCGGTAACGGGATGTAAATTTGCATTCCCTTCCCACCTAAAGTCTTTACAAAAGATTTCAACTTAATTTGATCAAAGAAGCTTTCAATTTTAGAGCAGCACTAACAGCTAAATGAAATTCAGCAACGGAAGGTGGATCTAAATCAAAAACAATCTCAGTTGGTTTCTCCGTATGAATCGATTGAAATGGAGTATGGAATTCTAGTGCAAGCTGATTACTTAACCAAAACAAAATTTCGATATTATGCACAAAATAAAATTAGTGTCTTCTACATATTTGGTTGTAACATACTCTATTATTTCACTGTCAAATAAATTTTGTCATACATTGCACGTAGCTTTTGCTTTTGAATTTTCCCTGTAGAGGTCATCGGGAACTCATCTACTAAAATAATTTCCTTTGGAACTTTAAAACCAGCTAAATTCGCCTTACAGTAAGCGTGAATCATTTCCTTCGTTACGCCATCTTTCACCTTCACAAAGGATGTGACTGCTTCAATCCATACAGGATGCGGAAGACCAACAACAACCGCATTTTCTACATGCTCACAATTCAACAGCACTTGCTCGATTTGAATAGAAGCTACGTTTTCTCCACCTGTTTTAATCATATCCTTCTTACGATCAACGAAAACAATAAGTCCATCATCATCCATATAACCTAAATCTCCTGTATGATGCCAGCCGAATTTTTGTACTTCCGCTGTGGCCTGTGGATTATTCAAATAACAGCTCATGACATTTGGACCCCGATGAACAATTTCACCTACCATATGCTTTCCTAGTATACGGCCCTCTTCATCCATAATCGCAGCATCATTAATGAGACTTGGCTCACCCCAGTAATTCCCTACCTTTGTGAGCTGATATTGTGGCTTAAACACAACCGTTGCGGGGTACATTTCTGTTTGTCCAGTACCTAGGAAAAATTCAGCATTCAATTGTTCAATTCCCATACGCAAAGTCGTTTGATCCATCGGAGCCATCGCATATAAGCATTTATTTAAGGAAGATAAATCATATTTTGAACGATTTGGATCGAAAATAAGCGCACGGTACATAATTGGTAATGCAAAAATAAACGTAATCTTCTCAGATTGAATCGTTTCAAAAAAGACGATTGGGTCAAACTTTTGCGAAACGACAATTTTACCACCTACTAGTAAAAACGTTTGTAAAAATGCATGTTGTGCACAGTGAAAATAAGGCATAACCGCTATTATTCCATCATTAGCTTCTACCTTCATTTCTAATGCATTTGCCATACTAGACATATGCACAGCTATATGAGAAATACAAACACCTTTGGGATTACCTGTTGTACCACTTGTAAACATAATTTGAGCAATGTCACGATCTTCAATATGAACATCAGGCTCATCCACAGAGGCAGAGCTATAGGCCTTTGTAAAACAAGATGCCCCATCTGAGTCTGGTGTCACAAGTTGTTCATAAGGACTCATAATGGATACATGCATCTTTAGTAACATAGCATCACCAATTACAAGACGTACATTGGCTTCTTGTAAAATATAATCGACTTCAGATGTTGTTAAGCTTGGGTTTATGGGAACCCATACCAAGCCGGCTTTTTGAATGCCATACATTGCAATTATATGCTCATATGAATTTAAGCACAGCGTTGCAACTTTATCTCCTTTTTCCAAGCCAAGATTTTCTGATAAATAATTTGCGACTTGATTTGTGTGCGTATACACATCTTTATAAGTGTAGCGTTTGTCACCGTCAATAACCGCCTCTTTGTTTCCAAACTTACTCGCTGTTCGTCGTATTACATCACCAATTGCTACTCGATTGATAATCGAAATTTGTTCTTTCACCCTATCGCCTCCTTATGATCCTCTAAATTGCGGCTCCCTTTTTTCTGCAAATGCCGCAACACCTTCTTTTGCATCCGAACTTTCAAAAACCTCTTTAGCATACGAAATTTCTTTATGGAAGGCCTCTTCTATGGGTAAATTTAGTAATCCAATTACTGCTTTTTTTGTGTTTTGAATTGCTAGTGGACCATTCTGACAAATAATATCAGCATATCTTTCTACTTCATTCATTAACTCTTCTTTAGGGACTACTTTATTGATAAGACCAATTTTTTCAGCTTTCTCTGCTGTAAGTTGTTCCCCAGTCAACAATATTTCCATAGCTTGGCAATATGGTATTTGTCTAGCTAAACGAACAAGGGATCCCGCTGCAGCCATAATCGACCATTTTGGCTCTGGTAACCCAAATATTGCATCTTCACTTGCAATACGAATATCTGTAGCCTGTAAAATTTCAGTCCCCCCAGCTAAACAATAACCGTTTACGGCTGCAATGATTGGTTTCCAGATTGGCACGTTTTTTAGAACAGCATCGTTTAACAACCCGAAATCTAGTTGCCCATCAGATATAAGCGGAATAGTCTTTTTTAA